>JAIYBD010000264.1 GCA_027488715.1 Bacteroidota bacterium
AAAATAGAGACCCATGAATTGATTTTCAATTGGGCCATCAAGAAATAAAAGCCCAACATCAGGGTGAATAACAACATCAACCCAGTGGGCAACAACGTTTGGTAATAATCAAAAATCAGCAACAAATTTGCCTTGGGTGCATACGCCACCTGAAACATCGGCATTCCGCTGAACATGCCATTGGACCATAAAATGGTTTCTCCTTTGGCTGCGTATTCCGAAACCTCTTTTGCCGCCGCTACCGCCGAAACGCTATCGTGGGCATTGATCTTTTTGCCACTCAATTCGGGAGAGCAATACAAGGCCGCCAAGACCAAGAAGATGACTCCGGCAATCACGTGCTTCATCCAAGGGCGCGAATTCGATTCAGACATAGTTGTTGTTTTAATCGTGTTGGTTTTGAATTTTTTGAAGCGCCTCATCCAAATCCGTAGTGGGAAGCTGACAAGCGCCATGTTCACAAAGATAGAAAACAGTTTTCTCTGGAATCCAACGATCGGAAAAAATAGACACCCGGTCGTTGGGGTAGGGGGTTCCCACCACCAACACATTGGGGAGGAATCGGTCTTCCAGTTCCGATTTCATTGCGGTGGCCTGAGGGCCAACCACAGCCAATTCGTGAAATCCGTAGTGTCGATAGGTATGCAATAACGCCCAATTGGACGCATAAGCACCATACGAATTCATTTTGGTATCTAAATTTGCCAACATCCGTTGGCTTAAATCCATCATTTCGGGTTTTCCCACCAATCTGCCCAGCAAAAATGCGTTGTGGGCCATCACTCCATTGGCCGATGGGATCACGTTGTCTGACAAGTCGAGCGGTTCGGCCACCAAGCTCTCTGCCCAGAATGGTGAAAAGTGAAATAGGTTTTTCTCGGCAGA
The DNA here is from genome assembly GCA_027488715.1 of Bacteroidota bacterium. Lineage (GTDB taxonomy): Bacteria > Bacteroidota > Bacteroidia > UBA7662 > CANHCV01 > CANHCV01. The sequence goes on from JAIYBD010000264.1 coordinate 886, forward strand.
GAAATGATTTTTATGAATGTAATGCCACAAATTCTGGGCATCTTCCAAATAGTTTTCGTTCCACGTGACCTGGTATAATTCTAAACTGGCCTCCAAAAGATGGGCCATATCTTCTAAAAAGGCAGAAATTTGAGCCACACCCGATTTCCAAGTTCGGTACCAACGGCCGTTATCGCCTTTAAATTGTTGCATCAAGAAACGATAATTTCGCTCGGCCAATTGCAATAAATTGGGTTCGCTGAAGGCCAAAGAAGCCTGAGAAAGGCCCGTTACCAAGAGGGCATTCCAGCCCAGTAAAATCTTGTCGTCCAAGCCGGGTTGGGTTCTGCTTTTTCGGTGTTGTAGTAGTTTTTGTTGAATTTCAATGAGTTTTTCCGCCATCCCTTCCGGTGAAAAATCAAATTTTTCGGCTAGCGGACGGATGGAGGTGGCAATCACCGGAATGGAAAGTCCGTGTTCCCATTCGCCGATTCCGCCAATGCCATAAAATTCCATAGCAATCGGCGCATCGTTCCCCAAGATTTCTTCCATGTCCTTGGGCGTCCAAACGTAGTATTTGCCTTCAACCCCATCGGTATCGGCATCCAAAGCGGCCCAACTTGCTCCCGCCGGATGCAACAAGTCACGTTGTAACCAAGCTACCGTTTCGTAAACAACTTTCCGATAAAGTTCATTGGGTTCGGTGCGATACGCTTCGGCATACAATCGAATGAGTTGGGCATTATCGTACAACATTTTTTCAAAATGAGGCACTTTCCAAAGGGCATCGGTGGAGTAGCGGGCGAATCCGCCCCCAATATGATCGTATATGCCGCCGCTCGCCATGCACTGAAGGGAGTGGTGTACCCATTGAAGGGCATCTTCATTTCCCGAAATCCAACCGTACCTCAGCATCGAACGCAAAATAACCGGCATGGGAAATTTGGGAGCGCCTTGCATCCCGCCCAAACGGCGATCTGCTTTTGATAAAACTTGGTCGAAGTAATCGCCCAATTGCGTTTTCGTAAATTGAGATTCTCCGCTATTGGTAGGAAGAACAGCATGTTGTTGAATGGCTTTCACCAATTGATCGCCATATTGCAAACAAGCATTTGGGTCTTCTTTCCACAATCGAACGATGTTGGTAAGGGTATCGATCCACTTGGATTGAGGGAAATAAGTTCCACCAAAAACCGGTCGGCCATCCGGCAAACAAATAACGTTTAATGGCCAGCCTCCTTGACCAGTCATCAATTGAACCGATTCCATGTACAGGTGGTCCACATCGGGTCGTTCTTCACGGTCTACTTTAACCGAAATAAAATGAGCGTTCATCACGTCGGCCACCGCTTGATTTTCGAAGGATTCGTGTTCCATCACATGGCACCAATGGCAAGCCGAGTAACCGATGGAAACAATGATGAGTTTTTGTTGGGCTTTCGCATGGTCAAAAATTTCCGGCGACCAGGGCACCCAATCCACAGGATTGTTGGCATGTTGCAGCAAATATGGGCTTCTGGAGTGGGCTAGGGCATTTGACATGGGACTGCAAAATAAGCAGGAAGCGCGATAAAAAGCGAATGGATTTTTAGAAAATCCCGCTTAATCCAAGGCTGCAACTGCAGCTTTTGCGCTGAGGATTACACCGGGAATTCCTTGGCCGGGGTAAAAACTATCTCCTGCGCCCAAAAGGCGATTTCCGTGCAATTTGCACCCCGGCATTTGCCATGGCAAAACGTTTTTCAATTGAGGATAACCACCTACGATGCCGTTTTTTCGCATCGTCCAAGCTTCCCAACCGCCGGGTGTGGAGCTGTGGAAATAAACCACGTTTTCCCGCCTAATCAGATCAGCTTCCTCCAATCGGTTGAAAACGATATTTTCTACTTCTACCTTGGAATGAATGTGGTTTTTGTGAGGTTGAAGCACGTGCATGGAAACCGCCCCAACCCGAATATTTTCGTGGTCAGAACGACCATCGGAAGCTGGATGCGTTGACCAAAAAATGGAATGAGCCCCCGTTTGAGGCATGGGGCTTTCTAAATGAATTTGATGGTGAATGCACTCCCAATCACGGTGTGGCTGGTAGGCAATTCCCATGGTAAAAGCCCCACTTAATTGGTCGAGCGGTTGAATTTTTTTCTTCCAGCTTTCCGAAATCTCTGAAGGAACAAGGTCAACCAAATTGTTCAACGGTATGCTGCTTATCACGTGTTCGGCTTCCCAGGTTTGGTTTTTTCCGATGACAGAAATGCTCTTGGAGGCGATTTCTAATTTTTGAATGG
>JAIYBD010000140.1 GCA_027488715.1 Bacteroidota bacterium
GGGCATCAATGCCTCCATGCGATTGGCCCAAAATGTGTTGAGCGGCCGATTAAAATGGAAGCATGGCGAGCGGTTTACGTTGGCCATCGTTCCCGTGTACAACATCGGCGGGAGCTTGAACCGAAGTGCCCATTCCAGGGCCAACCAAAACGGACCCGCCGAATACGGCTTCCGTGGGAATTCGAAAAACCTGGATTTGAACCGCGATTTCATCAAGCAAGATTCTCGGGAAGCCCAAAGCCTAACCCGTTTCATCGCTTATTTCAAGCCTCAGCTGTTCTTTGATACGCATACCTCCAACGGGGCCGATTATCCGGCAACCCTCACCTTCATCGAAACCCAATGGAATAAAATGAATAGCCATAGGGGAACTTGGATGCACGAGTCGCTCACTCCAGCCATTCTTCGAAAAATCCCATCCAAATACGGAACCGTTCCCTACGTGAACACCTTGCAAGAAACCCCCGATTCGGGCATCACCTGTTTTGTGGAAGGTCCGCGGTTCGCCACGGGGTTCACTTCCGTGCTCGATATTCCCGGTTACACCATCGAAACGCACATGCTGAAGCCGTTCGAAGATCGAGTGAATGCAACGTATGCCTTTTTGGAAGCTGGGATTCAAGCCCTTTTGGATCAGCGCGATTCCATTCCTTCACCCCATCAACTTCGTCCGAAGCAACACTTTTTATTCAATTGGACCGTGGACTACCGCAAAAAGGAAGAATTGAAATTTACCGGATACGAAGCAGAAATGATCCCCAGTGAACTTTCCGGCGCACCCCGATTGAGGTACAATCGATCCAAAACGTGGACCCGGAAAATTCCGAATTATGCCTACGCACACGCCACCGACTCCGACTTGGTCCCTTCGGGTTTTGTGATTCCTGTGGCGTGGAATGAAGTGTTGGAACGAATCGTTCCGCTGGCCCAGGCCTTGGATTCTTCGTCGGTAAAATGGATTCAAAAAGACACGGTGATGTTGGGTAAAATGGCCAGAATTGTGGACTTTCAAACGGGGAAATCGCCTTACGAGGGGCATTACCTTCATTCCAAAATATCGGTTCAATGGATCACTCAAACGCAATCGGTTCGGGCGGGTGACTGTTTTATCAAATGCACGGCTTCTACCGCCCGCCTTTTGATGGAAACCTTGCACCCAAGAGCCAACGACAGTTACTTCGCCTGGGGTTTCTTCGATCCCATTCTTCAGCAAAAGGAATATTTTTCCGATTACGTTTTCGAAGATTTAGCTGTGGCATGGTTGAAAGAACATCCGAGTTTAAAATCCGAATTTGAAGCCGAAAAATTGAAGCACCCGGAATGGGTGAAAGACGGTTCTGGAGCGTTATGGTGGGTGTATTCCCACAGTTCCTACTACGAGAAAACCCACAAACTCTACCCCGTTCTTTTTGTAGATTGATGGCATTTTCAAGTACCTTTACAAAAAATATTGAACATGATTTCTAGCCTATTTTCGAGCTATTCTTTTACCGTGGTGGAACGATTTCTTCGGTACGTTCAAATCGATACCCAAGCCGATCCCAATTCATCCAGCTTTCCCAGTACCGAAAAACAGAAAAATCTTTCTTCCCTCCTTGCCGAAGAACTTCGTGCCATGGGTGTGGAAGATGCGCACATGGACGAGCATGGATACGTTTACGCGACCATTCCGTCCAATACCACCAAACAAGTGCCGGTCATTTGTTTTTGTTCCCACGTTGATACCGCCCCAGATTGTTCGGGAACCGGGGTGAAACCCCTGCTGCATGCGTATCAGGGCGGCTCTATCGCTTTGCCCGATGATGCGGCTCAAATCATCACCCCCGAAAAGTATCCGTATTTGCTGGAGCACATCGGCCATGAAGTTATCACCGCAAGTGGAACTACCCTTTTGGGCGGGGACGATAAGAGCGGAGTGGCAGAGATCATGGATTTGGCCTATTTCCTCATGACCCATCCCGAGGTGAAACATGGAACCATTAAAATTTTGTTTACGCCCGACGAAGAGGTGGGTCGAGGAACAGAAAAGTTGGATTTGAAAAAATTAGGCGCCGATTTCGGATATACCTTGGATGGGGGCGAGTTGGGGTCGTTGGAAGACGAGACCTTCAGTGCCGATCATTTAAAAATCGTTGTGGATGGAGTTATTGCTCATCCGGGGTATGCGAAAAATACCTTGGTGAATGCCTTGAAAATAGTGGGAGAAATTCTGGCGGAGCTTCCCAAGTTGGAATGGTCGCCCGAAACCACCGAAGGTCGTCAGGGGTTTGTGCATCCCACCACCATCGGTGGCATCGCCGAACGGGCGTATGCCGAATTCATCGTTCGCGATTTCGACGATGATTTGTTGGCGGCCCATGGAGAAAAGTTGATGGACCTCGCGGAAAAAGTGGTAGATCGTCATCCCCAGGCCTCCGTTTCGTTCATCCGCAAAGAACAATACCGCAACATGCGGAAAATTGTGGAACAACATCCTTCCATTGTGGCCCATGCCGAAGCCGCCATTCGCCGCGCCGGAATTACCCCCATTCGGGAAGTGATTCGCGGCGGAACCGATGGAAGTCGAATGAGTGCCATGGGTTTACCATGCCCAAATATCTTTACCGGTATGCAAGCCATTCACTCCAAACACGAGTGGATTGGGGTTCGCGATATGAAAAAAGCCGTCGAGACCTTGGTTCATTTGGTATCGATTTATGAAGAAAACGCTTAAAAAGATTTTATGAAAACCGATTCGATCATTTTTAACTTGATTCAAAAAGAACTTGAACGCCAGCGACACGGCATCGAGCTCATTGCTTCTGAAAATTTTGTTTCCTCCCAGGTGATGCAAGCCATGGGCTCTGTCCTTACCAACAAATATGCCGAAGGCTTGCCCAAAAAGCGCTATTATGGCGGTTGTGAAGTGGTCGATGAAGTGGAACAAATTGCCATCGATCGGTTGAAAGAACTTTTCGGAGTTTCTTGGGCCAACGTTCAACCTCACTCGGGGGCGCAAGCCAACGCAGCGGTCATGTTGGCGTGCCTCAAGCCCGGTGACACCATTCTCGGATTTGATTTGAGTCATGGAGGACACCTCACTCACGGCTCAACCGTTAACTTTTCGGGCAAATTGTACCGTCCGACCTTCTATGGCGTAGAGCCCGAAACAGGAACCATCAATTTCGAAAAAGTTCGCGATATTGCCAAAAAGGAAAAACCGAAAATGATCATTTGCGGGGCATCGGCCTACGCTCGCGATTGGGATTATGCCACCCTCCGTTCGATCGCCGATGAAGTGGGAGCCATCCTTTTGGCCGATATTTCCCACCCTGCCGGGCTGATCGCAAAGGGGCATCTCAACAACCCCGTTCCCTATTGCCACATCATTACTTCGACCACGCACAAAACCTTGCGCGGACCTCGGGGAGGCGTGATCATGGTGGGCGAAGATTTTGAAAATCCGTTCGGCATTAAAACGCCAAAAGGAACCACGCGCACCATGACTTCTTTGTTGGATTCTGGGGTTTTCCCGGGAACGCAAGGAGGGCCTTTGGAGCACGTTATTGCCGCCAAGGCGGTAGCATTTGGGGAGGCCCTCACCGATGAGTTCAAAACGTACACCCATCAAGTCATCAAAAATGCCCAAGCTATGGCTGCGAAATTCCACGAATTGGGATACCAAATGATCAGCGGCGGCACGGAGAATCACCTCATGTTGATCGATTTA
>JAIYBD010000089.1 GCA_027488715.1 Bacteroidota bacterium
CTCAGGTGGACCGTGAAAGTTGCTTGCACAACCTGGCTCCTACCGATTCTGCCTTGGTTCAAATGGCCTTGGGAGATGCGTTGGCGGTGTGTTTAATGGAAGGTCGTTCTTTTCAGAGGGAAGATTTTGCTCGTTTCCATCCGGCGGGGAATTTGGGAAAACGGTTATACCTCAGCATTGGTCAGCTGGCCGAGCGAAACGAGTTACCCTGGGCCTCCCCTAACGATACGCTCGGCCAAACCGTGGTGAAGATCTCCGAAGGTCGCATGGGCGCCGTTGCCGTAATCACCCCAACCAAGGAGGTCCTCGGAATTTTTACCGATGGCGATTTGCGTCGGAGTTTACTTCAAGGCCTCAATTTGGAGGCTAGGTTGGATGGATTCATGACGACATCGCCCTTAACCGCCCAAGCCGATGCCCTGGCCGTTGAAGTGTTGCAAACCATGAAGAGCAAATCCATCAATCAAATTATTGTGGTCGATTCATCGAATCGTGCGGTGGGCATGGTACATTTGCAAGACCTTTTGAAAGAAGGGTTGTAAACAACGAATTCTAAGCAAAAACGTCATCCAAGCATGTTTCAAACTCTCTTTCTGGAATCTTTTCGATTTGCTTGGCAGGCGTTAGTCGCCAATAAACTCCGATCGCTTTTATCGCTTTTGGGAATCACCATCGGAATTTTTTCGGTTATTTCGGTATTCACCTTGGTGGATAGTTGGGAGTATAAGATCAATCAGAGTTTTGCCAAATTCGGTTCTGAAATTTTGTACATACAGAAATGGCCCATGGAATTTAAGGATGATTATCCTTGGTGGAAATACCTCAGTAGGCCGCTTCCAACGCTGCGGGAATTTCAACGAATTGAAAATAAATTGGAATCTGCCGAAGCGGTTTGCTACATGGCCGCCACACGCGCTAATCGCGTAAAACACGGTTCCTTTGAAATGAAAGATATTCGGGTAGCCGGTGTTACCTCCAATTATCCCATCATGCGGGAAATGGATATTTCGGAAGGTCGTTTTCCTGCTTCTTCAGAATTCAAATCCGGATCCCGGGTTTGTGTCATTGGGCAAACCATCAAGGAAGATTTATTCAACGGTAAAAACCCCATTGGACAATCCATCAGCCTGCTCAATACGAAATTTGTGGTGGTGGGTGTTTTTGCCAAAGAAGGAGAAAATGTGTTGGATAATACCTTAGATAATCAAATTGTGGTGCCAGCCATTCCTTTTCTAAGATTTACGAATCTCGACGATTTCAATTCGGAGCAATTGATCATGGTGAAGGGGAAGGGCAACGTTCCTTACGACGAAATGAAATACGAAGTGAAGGGCGAAATGCGTTCACTTCGAAAACTTCGTCCGGGGAAAGACGATAATTTCGCCCTGAACAACATGAGCATGGTGACCACCTTTATTTCTGGATTTTTTCAGCAAATTTGGATATTGGGCTTGATCATCGGTGGATTTGCCTTGTTGGTAGGCGGATTTGGGATTGCGAACATCATGTTTGTAAGCGTGTGGGAACGAACCGGACAGATTGGTATTCAAAAAGCACTGGGAGCGAAAAGTCAGTTTATCCTTCTTCAATTTTTATTTGAATCGGTGTTGCTTTCGTTAGCGGGAGGAATTTTGGGGTTGGGTTTTGTTTCCTTGATTGTTTTTGCTATCAATTCGTTCACCGATTGGGGGATCTTTTTATCTTTGAAAAACATTTTGATTTCTACGGGAATAAGCGGCCTCATCGGTTTGTTAGCAGGACTGCTTCCGGCAGCGAAGGCCGCCAACATGAATCCGGTAGAAGCCATTCGACAAAATCAGTAATATGAAGTATCCTTTTTTTGCCTTGTTTGCTCTGCTTTCTTCGGGGTTGTTGGCCCAAGAGTTTCTAGGTATTTCTCAATCGAGGTACGCCGGAATTCAGGGGGTTTACGCCAATCCTGCATTTTCAACCCTCAATCAAATGAAGCGAGAAATTGGAGGGGTGGGTTACGAGTTCGCTTTTTCCAACAACTTCATGGGCATCAACGGAACGCTGTTGAACGATCTTCGTTCTCTAACGATTTACACGAGTTCTTTCCGGGATTCGTACACCTACGATAATTATTCACCAACGGCTCCTGGGCAGTCGAACTTCCTTTTAAATACCAGCATTCAAGGGCCCAGTTTTACCACCCGACTTCTAAAGGAGCGTGCTGGATTTTCCATTTACACCCGTCGTCGCTCCTATTTCAATGTGAACAACATCGACAATGCTTTTTTTAAGCAGATTTATGAGGGGTTCAAATACCAACCCTTGCAGAATGTGAATTTGCAAGACAATAATTTTGAATTTCAATTCATGAGTTGGAAGGAAATTGCAGCCAATTTTTCGCTTCGGGTTTTGAATGTTGATCGCCACCGATTGGTGGTTGGAGTTACGCCCAAATTCATTCTCGGTGGCGATGCCATCTACTTAAAATCCAATGGCTTTAATTATTCTGTATTGAATGATTCTACCATTCGGGTGAGAAGTGCAAACTTGGAATTTAGCCACTCTTCTGGATTTTCTCTGCCCAAAATCAATTTTACATCTCCATTTTCTCAAATTCTTCAAGATTTAGGTCAATCGCCTGGCACAGGATACTGCTTTGATTTGGGGGCTTTTTATGAATTCAAAACTTCGAAAAATGCCGATGTTTATCGTTTAAGGGTAGGTGCAAGCTTAACCGATTTAGGTTCAATCCGGTACCAAGAATCGATATTTAGTCGGGATTTTTATTTGCAAGACTCGGCTACTATCAGTTTGAATGACTTCAAATCGTTGGATGTGAATAAAATCGACACTTCCTTCATCAACAATTTTCTTTCCAAACCACCGGCGGAATACTTTTCCATGCGGTTGCCAACGGCCTTTCAACTTACTGCCGATTTTCGCTTGAATCGATGGATGTATGTTGCAGGAAGTGCATTTTTACCTTTCGATGTGCCAGAACGATTTGGAGGAGTGAAGCAAATTCGCCGTTTCACCGTTACTCCACATCTAGAGTTCGAACAAGTATCCATCATGCTTCCCTATTCATCCAACAACTACGATCAGGCCAATTTGGGATTTGCATTTCGCGCCAAAGGCATGTGGATTGGCACAAACGATTTCTTGACTTTATTTGGATCGAATCGACAACAGAGTCTTTCTTTTTTCATTGCAACAAAATTCCCCATCGGATTAGAGCGCGCAGAATGAGGTTGATCGGTACGTTTTTCTTCCTTTTTACATCCTTTTTCGTAAAGGGGCAGGAAGCTTTTTTTCATTGGAAGCAAGGGAATTCTGAAAAGTGGATGGCCATCCATGATTCCATTGGAATGGAAATTCCGTTGTCTCAATTTCAAAACGATCATCCATTATTTAGTCAAGAATGGATGAAGGACCGAATGCAACAAAAAATCCGAGAAAGGAATCTAACCGTTCGGTTTTTGGTTTTATCCAAAGGTCTTTCGGAATTTATTCAGGATAGTATTGCCATTTTGGAGAACAAAAAGATTACCTTGAGTTTAGATTCATTTCCTGAACGACATCAACTGACCATTCAAGGAATCGAAAAGATTCAAATGGGATTGAAAGAACTTCCCAAGCAGTGGTGGCCGATGTTAATTGAAAAGGAATTGGCAGTTTTGGAATGGGAGAAGCATGAGGAATTAACTCGGCGGCAGATTGCCATGGGTGGGCTTTTATCCCACGAAATGGATTCCGTTTGGATGGTAGAAATGATTCGAAATGGCCAAGAAGCTATTTCTTTAAAAAATCAGTTATTGCCTTGGCACGGTGTTTTTGTTCGGTCGAAGCAAGTTTATTCCTTGAAGATTTCTGAAACATCGGCCATCATGGGAAAAAATTGGAATTACTTTTGGGGCTGTGATTCACTTGTTCGGACTTTTCAAGCAGAAAAATGGAATTCCTTGGTGGGTGAAAACCGATATAAATTGGTAGAAAAAGAGAGGGAAAGGGAATTGACCTATTTTACAGATCTTCAAAAAAACAGGGAAAACTGGGAGTTTTTAGACAAGCGTGAAAACACCTTAGAGCGGATGAGGGCCTATGTTCGGCAATACAACGCGAATTATGTTTTGGAAGATTCTATTCGGGGTGTAGGCATTATGCGTGCGCGCTCGCCCCAGGAATTGATTGATTTGAAACGCGAACGCGAGCGATGGAAGATGGCCTATTACCAAAAAGGAGTGGCCCAATTGGCCGAGATTGGACAGGGAATTGAAGGAGGACCCACCGTAAATGACTACAGCAAACAAAAGGGATATTTCAAGTTAAAAGACGTCCAAAATGTTAAAAAGCCAAGCATAACGCCCGTTAATACCGAAATAATTCAGGAAGAAAAAGAAACCATTATCCCTGTTAATACCTTCAAGATGCTTCAAATCATCGATTGGAATGGCATTCCCAACTCTTTCAAAACGTTAAAATAAATCATCATTTCAAAGAAAAGCGTAAATTTGCGTCCTTAATTGAATTCTTTGAAAACTTTTCACGAACTAGGTTTAAATCCTGAAATTGTTCAGGCGTTAGACGCCCTTGGGTTTGAGACTCCAACCCCGATTCAGGAGCAAGCGATTCCGTTCCTACTAGAAACCAACACCGATTTGGTTGCACTAGCCCAGACGGGCACCGGAAAAACAGCTGCTTTTGGATTACCATTGTTGCAAAAATTAGACCCTTTCGCCATGGAGCTTCAAGCTTTGGTCTTGAGTCCAACCCGCGAATTATGTGTGCAAATTTCGAATGACTTAAAAGCATTCGCCAAGCACCTTCCATCTGCCAAAATTGTTTCCGTTTACGGAGGCGCTCCCATTGGCGGTCAAATTTCTCAGCTTCGCAAATTCCCGCAAATCATCGTAGCAACCCCTGGTCGCTTGATGGATTTGATGGACCGAGGAGCTGTAGATTTATCGGAATTGAAGTACGTTGTACTCGATGAGGCCGACCAAATGTTGAACATGGGATTTGCGGAAGACATGGAGAAAATCCTTGCCCACACCCCAAAAGAGAAGAATACTGCTCTATTTTCGGCCACAATGCCCAACGAAATTCGTCGCATTGCCAACCAATATTTGAGCGGTGCCCACGAAATTACCGTTGGCAAGAAAAACGCTTCTCAATCCAACATCACCCACCAATATGCCTTGGTGGATCGCTCCAACAAATACACCGCGTTGCGCCGTGTATTGGATACGATTCCAGATTTTTACGGCATTGTATTTTGCCGTACCAAAATTGAAACCCAGGAATTGGCCGATAAAATCATGCGCGACGGATACAATGCCGACGCTCTTCACGGTGATTTGAGCCAACAGTACCGCGACCGCGTGATGGATCGTTTCCGCGAGAAAACGCTTTCGGTGCTTTTAGCTACCGATGTTGCTGCTCGCGGGATCGACGTAGATTCCTTAACGCACGTAATTCATTACAGCCTTCCAACCGATGTTGAAAGCTATACCCACCGAAGCGGCCGAACAGCCCGTGCCGGAAAAACAGGTATTTCCCTTTCCATCATCACACCAAGCGATAAAAAACGAATTCCTGAAATCGAAAAACAAGCAAATATCAAGATGGAACGCTACATGTTGCCAACATCTACTGATATGTTGAAAGTGCGTATGGCGTCGTTCACCGACCAAATTTTGGCGGCCGAACCCGGCACCTTTGAGCGACATGATGGATTGTTGGAAATCGCTCAACGACTCGAACATCTTTCGAAAGAAGAATTGATGGATCGTTTGTTTGGTTTGGAAAGTGAGCAGTTCTTACGCGATGAACGCGAACAGGCCGATTTGAATTTGATTGAATACGGAAAAGTTCGCGATAAAAACTTGGTGCGTTTATTCATCAATTTAGGATTAAAAGATGGATTGAATGCCGGTAATTTGGTCAAGATGATTGCCGATTACACCCAACTGCCCATCAAATCGGTTCCCGATATCGCCGTAAAAGGAGTTTACACCTTCTTCCGCGTACCCAAAGCAGAATCTGATGTGATTGTAAAAATGTTTACCGAAACTCCAGCCTATTTTGGCGATCGCCAAGTACGCATTGAGGTAGCCGACCCCAACGACAGCCAGAACAGCGGTGGTGGACGTGGTGGCGACCGAGGCGGACGTGGTGGCTACGGCGGTGGAAACCGAAGTGGTGGTGGTGGCTACGGTGGCGGAGGCTACGGTGGCGGAGGCGGTAACCGCGGAGGTGGATACGGCGGAGGCGGCGGACGTGATCGAGACCGCGGAGGTCGTGATGGCGGAGGTCGTGATGGCGGACGTGGTGGATACGGCGGAGGCGGAGGTCAAAAATCTAGCTTCGGTGGCGAAAGCAGAGACCGACGTTCTGGAGGAAATTCCAGCGCTGGCCGAAGAGGACCTAGTCGTTTTGAATAAAAAAAAGTGGCCAATGAACAAACATTGGCCACTTTTTTTTCAACATTCTTAGCTTGATAAAGCAACTATTTATTGTTTGTTAATCTATTGAAATGTTATTTCACCATTGAAACCTTATTAAATTTGTCAATTTGGGTCAAAAAAATCATAACTTACAAAAAATCAAGAATTTTCTCTTGTTAACATTTTGTACTTGGTTCGTTTACAGGATTCGTTACAATTTCACGCCATGCAAATGAGTCACGGTGAAATTTTAAGAAAAGAGGTAATGCGCTCTGGGAAATCAGTCTCCCAAACAGCGTTGGATTTAGGTATTTCCAGAGCTTGGTTATATCATTTATTTGAGAAGGATTATTTTTCGACAAAAGACGTAATTACATTATCAAAATTATTTCCATTTTCATTATCAATCCATTATTTGGGAGGAGACGATGCCTCGATTCCAGAGAATGAAAATTCTCAGGATTTTTGGAAACGGAAATACGAGCAATTACTAAGTGAGTTTGAAGACTTGCAAAAAAGACATCAAACGCTAGTCCGCATGCGTCGATAATTATCGCTTCGCGAAGTCGCGGTAACGTTTGAAGATCCCTTGAATCGAGAATAACTGCATGACACCAAAGTCATTGGTTTCTTCACGGTAGAAAAACACCCGTTCAACATCAGTGTATTTTCCCGTCTCGTCGTTCTGAGGACCAACGGTATTGTTCATATTGATAAAGAAAGGCCAGAATTTCACGGAAGTTTTGGCCTTTCTTTCGTTTATTAAGGTGAGTTGAAGAATCGGAGGTGTTTTCATGACACTGTCTCGATTGGGATTGTTGGGCTCAAATCCTTCACAATGCACTCCATTGAAAAAGGAGGAGTACAAATTCATCAAGGCGGTATCGGCCAAAATCGGCGCACCATTTCCCTTCAGTTCGTACGATCCGTTGGCCGATTTTTTCATAACAAAATTGTCTTCAGGATGGGTAGGATACTGAACCGAAACCTCGGCTAGCTTACGTGGAGCAGCGCGGAAGATAACGCGGCTTTTCCATTCGATTGGTTCGCTGAAAAAACGAGGCGTGATGGTTCCTTCCCAACCCGGAAGATGCATGATATACGCCATTTGAGCATCTTCCAACATCATGTACGTCCCCCGGAAATCTTTCGTTGGAGTGCCCAAATACATGGTTTTTACTTTTTCC
>JAIYBD010000024.1 GCA_027488715.1 Bacteroidota bacterium
AAAAGAATGGAGCAATCGGGGTGTGAGCGGCATCGACGGGTGTTTAAGTACGGCTATCGGTACCGCTCAATGGGGGGAATCGGTGGATTTGGTGATTGGCGACATCAGTTTTGGGTACAATGCCAATGGGTTGTGGCAGGAAAAGGGAAATCTTCCCCTTCGCATTTGGGTAATCAACAATGGCGGTGGGAAGATTTTTAGTTCGTTGGAGGGTCCGAAACGATTTGAGGCGGCGTTGCCTTACCAAGAAACGCCCCATCCGTTTTCGATTCAAAAGGTTGCAGAGGCGTTTGGGGCGGAGTTCTTCCGAATTTCTTCGCAGGAGGAGTGGAATTTGTTTGCTACTGAATTTGATTTTTCCGATCGATGTGGAATTCAGGTGATTGAATTGAAAGTATAATACCCTTTTGGGGGTAAATGAGGTTCTTTTTTCTTTATTAATTTTCAGGATGAAATTTCTGATTTGCTTTTTTATTACGTTGGGAGCCTATTCGCAATCGCTAAAAATGAATGGAATTTCCCAGGGGAAGTATCGTGTGGGATTTACCGATACCGTTCTTTTTGATTCACAAGATTGGTATAAATACGGACAAGATTCCATCAAAAAACCGTTGTGGATTCAAATATGGTATCCCACAGAAGAGAAACATTTTTTGCCCGTTTCTTTTCGGGAATATGTTTCAGTTCAAAGTGATGTATTGCCAAAACCGTGGAAATCACTTTTTTCATCTGGTGTTCAGCAGGCGATTTTGACGGATTTATTCAAAGTAAAAAGGGATGACAAGGGGAAACTTCAAATTTCAGACACGGTCATGATGGGCTGGAATACCTTATTGAAATCTACCGTGTCGGTAAAAAAGGATGCGAAGATGGCCAAAGGAACATTCCCTGTGATTTTGTATCATCACGGCGCACAAAGTGTTCCTTTTGACAATCATTTAGCTTGTGAGCATTGGGCAAGTTTGGGTTTTATTGTTGCCTCTGCTTGGTACAATTGGCCTTCGGAATGGGCTCCCGATTTTCCTCTCGTTGACCAACCGATTGATACGGTTTATTGGGAAAACGGTGTTCTTGTTTCTGATCAGAAAAAAACAAATTTGCAAGACATGAAAACCGTTGCCCATTTTATGTCTTCCTTTCCCTCCACGTCAAAAACAGGGTGGGTTGGCGTTGGACATAGTATGGGGGCCCAGCGATGGTTGGAATACGATTTTTCTACGAAGCCTAAAGTGGTAGAACGAATTATTTCATTGCACACCACAGCAGAGTCGGATCAAATTGAGGATTTGAAAAATTGGCACCCTAATTTACTTCCATTGGTGACCAACGGGGCTGCACTGGCAACAACGCCAACATATCTTTTGTCTCCCAAAAACCCTCAATGGTTTGGGAAAAAAACCAATTTATCGGACACATTGGATGACCCTGGTTTTTTCCCATTTCGCAAAAATCCAACCACCCCCTATGTATTTATTGCTGGTCCTTATGTAGATCACAACGCATTTATTAGTTGGCTGCCATGGATGGCTTATTTAGGACGACAAATTTCATTTCTCGTTCCCAGAGAAGATGTAGAATACTATGAAAAAAACTGGAATTATTACCGGGAGGTTATTTTGATTTGTGATAACATCCTTGAAACTTCGAAAAAAATGGAGTCTTTTCAATTGCCACGAAGGGTAACAAAATCATGGGCTTTTGAGCGCTATCGAATTAGAAGGTAGAAGTTAGTCCATAATCCACCAATCGTTTGTCCAAGGGATTGGATTTTCGTTGAATAAGTTCGGTTTTTCCTGTTGCAGCTAAGTATTTATTGTTAATGGATTTAATCAATTCTGAACGGATTTTCTTTTGATGATCCAACGATTTTCCTTCGATTCCTAAGATAGCATTCATTTCGATGACTGAAACCTGTGGTTTGTTCTTTAGCTGCTGATGCAACCAATCGAGTAACTGTGTTTCTTTTTCATCAAACGGAATTTCATCCAAGGGATAAGGAAGGCCTTCATGATATACTCGTTTTTTTTTTTTTTTTTTTAGCTTTTAGAGGAGGTAGGCAAAAAATGAAACCATAGTGGCTAAAAAAGCGCCAATCACCATGCTCCAAATATTGATGGGTTTTTCATAGAAAACAGGTCCTTCCAAAAGGTTATGTTCAAATTCTCGAAAAGATAGATAGGGGATGGGTTTTTGATTCATTTCAAAATTCGACGGGAACAGCACCCATCCTGTTTTTGATTGCAGTATTTGGTATTTTTCCTTCCACCGAAAGAGGTCAATCATTTTTGATTGCATTTTTTGATTTAGATAATAGGCTTTTCGATCTTCAACATTAAGAAATACGAAGGAACCTCCATTCAACATGGCCAAAAACCCATTGGGTGATTTCAGGAAAATTTGAAAGCCATCTTGTTGAAATTCTTTTTGAAGATGTCCCAAATACCTCCATTCTTTAACATCCACATCCATGGAATAAACCGCGTAGTCGACCTTTGAGTATTCATCGGAGAAAGATTGGTCCTTGGTGGGCCGAGAAAAACTAAAGATTTGATGGGATGGGGCATGGAAAAAGGATGAATTATTTCCGAACGACTTTACTTCTTGATTTTGGTGTTCAAATTCCCACTGGCAATTCTTTAGTTTAAGCAATAGTCCATGGTTCATCCAAAAGCCATAACCTCCATATTTATAAAGGGTTCCATTTCTTGAAAAGGTTAATGCGCCATTGTTGTAACCCACGAAGGACGATGAGTCAAGTCGAGCCCAGCGATTGGGGAAAGAATCAAGATCAAAAACGGCACCTCCGGCTAAACGAACCGCGGTTCTTCGGCCGTTGAGTAGTACAATTTGGTATCCCCAAAATTTGTTGATGGTTGAATCGTAGGTTGAAATAAATGCCCCATCGCCCTGTAATAAATCTTTGTTGGGAATGGGTTGAAACACTTTTACCTGAGCAAAAAGGCAAGTTTCCAAGGCTAAAATGAAAAAGGTGAGTAACCCGATTTGGCGTGATAGCATCAACAAAAATAAAAAATCCAAGTGAATTCTCATTCACTTGGATCGATCGATGCAAATCAGCTTCGGTGTTAAAAAGCCTAATTCAAATATGGGGCTTTCTGCACACATTGTACGAACAGCCCTCAAGAGAATTAGGTCACATTGTGTTACTCACCTATTTTAGCCCGGAATTTTTACGGTAGAGAGTTGCAAAAATTGCGCGATTCGTTCTTGAATATCGGTTTGTGTGAGTTCGCGCAAACGTTCTGTTCCAAATTTTTCTACGCAGAACGAAGCCATGGCGGAGCCGAAGTAAACGGCACGTTTCAAATTATCGAAAGAGGTATCGTTGGTCGAAGCGAGGTATCCCATGAGTCCGGCAGCAAAGGTATCGCCCGCACCGGTGGGGTCGAACACTTCGTCGAGCGGGAGTGCGGGCGCCGAGAAGACTTGGTCTTGGTGAAACAAGAGGGCCCCATGTTCGCCCTTTTTAATGATCACGTATTTGGGGCCCATGGTTGCGATTTTTTTGTAGGCTTTTACAAGGCTATGTTCCTTGGATAGCTGACGAGCTTCTTCGTCGTTTAATACCAATAAATCAACTTCTTTCAGCACTTCCATTAGGTCGTTCCACGCGATGTCCATCCAGAAATTCATGGTGTCGAGTGCAACGAACTTTGGGCGTTGTTTCATGCGTTTAAGAACGGTGTGTTGTACGGCTGGGGCGAGGTTACCCAACATCAAATATTCGGAGCCTTGATAAGCATC
>JAIYBD010000076.1 GCA_027488715.1 Bacteroidota bacterium
AGTTATTCGAATCCGATATTTATTCCAACGACGTTATTCAGGATCAATACGAAGCCCAAAACGTTCGAGTTCGGGGCGTTCCCCATTTTGTTTTCAACGACAAATACGTGGTTTCTGGTGCCCAAGATTCATCCGTTTTTGCCGGCGCTTTGCGCCAATCGTTCGGGGAATGGAAAGATGCTCAAACCGGCTTTTCATCTTCGGAAAATTTCTGCGATTTGGACGGAAATTGCAATTAATCGGCTTCGAGCGAGAGAACTAACCTTTTATATAAAGTAGTTCATGTTAGAAGTTGTTGCCTATCCTCAAATAGGTTTCTGGAGTCATTACTGACAAACGACTTTCCTTAAAATCTTTGACGTTTCTTGTCACAAGTACTTGAATGTCTTTGTTATGTTGTGCAGAATAATTCTGCAATGCGTCTTCAAAATCTTTGAATTCAGAATTTAGAGCTTCTAAAATCGTCGCCTTATTGATGGTCGCTATTTCGACCAAATTGATGAGCAACTTTAAATTCTCAATGACCTTCTCATGTTTTGCCGTTTTTCTCAAAAGGAAATACACATTACTTAGAATCACCGGGGTTACGAAACCCGTAACAATCTTTTTTTCACACAACATGAAAAGTTGAGTAGCATCGTCAGAAAATGGTTTTCGATCAAAAAAGAAGTCAAGGATGACGTCCGTATCAATAAAGATCTTGTTCATGATCAGAGAAACTTTTTTGATAAGCTGTCTGTGAGTTCTTTTTTGTAATCAAAATCCTTCGGCATTTTAAACGAACCGCGCAATTGCGCTATGGTAGGACTTACATTTTCTTCATCCATGGCATTTTCATTGGTCAATGCAATGAGATAATTTTCTATTAAGTCGGATAGGCTTCGCTCTCGTTCTCGTGCATATCGTTTGGCCTTTTCAATGACCGATTGCTCTATGGTCAAGGTTAATTTGGTATTCATTTCCTTCGTTTTGAACAAAATTAAGAATTCCTTTCCAGTAACACGAGTAAAATTTCATCAATAAAGCACGTGCAAGTCAAAAATTCTTACTTAAAACGACAAATACGTGGTTTCTGGTGCCCAAGATTCATCCGTTTTTGCCGGCGCTTTGCGCCAATCGTTCGGGGAATGGAAAGATGCTCAAACCGGATGAAAATTCCTGCGATTTGGACGGAAATTGCAATTAATCGGCCTCGATGCGCCCTTTGATTTTACCTTCTCGGAAGGCCGAATCGGCGATCGCATCTTCTTTTTCAGGAATGCCGGCCAACTGATCCAAATTCGGCTGCCCGCCTTCGACCCAAGCCGAGTACCACAAACTTCCCAACAACACAATGGACGAACGCATGCGGTCTTCCACCATGCTTCCTAAACGAGCATGAAAGTCGGCCGAATAGGCCTTAGAATATTGTTTTACAACCGTTCTTCCCTTGGTTTCAAAAGCGTACTTCGCTTGGGGCGAAACGTTTTTACCGGTCATTTTTTCGGAGGAAAACACGGTATCTACCAATTTTGCGCTGCCCAAAACGGCATTCCAGATGGCTTCTTGCGGCCGTTCGATGTACTCGGCTTTGCCTACAAAAAAATCGTAATCGGCCGCAAACAATTCGGGCAATCGAGATTCCAAAAGGCCATGAATGCCTTCCTGATTGGTGAATTGCCCGTTGTAGTTTTTGGTGGCGTGGAGGGGAACGTGCGCATCACCGATGTAATGCCCAAGGTCGGCGGATAACTTCAAAATCCGGCCTACATTTTTTTGAGAAAATGCCCATACCAATTGCCGGTAAACCTTGTAGGTATTCCAAGGGACAATGCCGTATTCGATCAAGGTATCTTCCGAAAATTTTGCAACGGCCTTTTCCCAAACCCGAGGCAATTCGGGGAAAGGATAACTTCCGTAGTGATCAATATCAATAAAATGTCGAGGCCCTTCTTCCAAAATAGCATAACGTCGTTTATCGGGATCTACCGCGTGTTCAGTGATGTAATCGATGTTCTTTTTGTAGAAGCCGAACAATTCGGATGGAAGGGTAAAAACCGCATACCGATTGATTGTTTTGTGCGCATGAAATCCCCAAGCATTGATTTCGGGGTGGAAGCCTAAGGTTAAGCTGAAAAAAAATGCAAAGAGGAGTCCTTTTTTCACGGATGCAAGTTAACGAATTGGGCCAAAATTAGGGAAGCCCAAAATTATTGGGTATTTTTGTGGAAAGATTTTGATCATGGAATTTGATGTAACGGTCATCGGCTCCGGTCCCGGAGGATATGTTGCGGCCATTCGCTGCGCTCAGTTGGGTTTGAAAACCGCCCTTATTGAAAAGTATTCAACTTTAGGAGGAACATGCCTCAATGTAGGATGCATTCCTTCCAAAGCGATGCTCGACAGCTCGGAACATTACCACAATGCAGCTCATACGTTCTCGACTCACGGAATTGAACTTTCGAATTTAAACGTCAACCTGGGACAAATGATCAACCGCAAAAACGCAGTGGTTCAACAAACTTGCGACGG
>JAIYBD010000190.1 GCA_027488715.1 Bacteroidota bacterium
ACATGGGCATATTGGGCCTGAACTTTGTTTATTCCTCCATCACCAGCATACAATTCCCGGTAAGAAAAGTTTCCAGCAGAGTCGAAAATTTCGTTTCGAATGTTATAGGAATTTTGGGTGTAAGGAAGTACCACGGCTGAAAAACTCCCTTTTTTTGCCACAGGCAAGGTTATTCCCAAATGGGCTAAATTGAATTGATTTTGGGTAATTGAAGTATTTGAATTTGCATATTGACTCCAATTGCCGTACATCCCCATGTGAAATACGGTTCTTCTAACCCAACCTGAAGAAGCCGGATTGGTCCAACTTGTTTCTAATCGATCCGAGAAACCAACGCCTAAATTTCCCATGGCCCGTTGCATCCCATTGGTTTGGGATTGAATATCACCAAGTCCAAATGCAGAATAAGGTGATCCAAAACTAAGTTTTTGAGCCAATGAAGGAAGGAAATTCAGGCATACTGCGCTGAAAAGAAGGATGAGTTTTTTCATGAATGATAATGGGCCAAACCGTGCAACACCAAATGTGGATGATGTTCTACGGGGAGGTGAATGTAAGGTACAAAGATATTCGCATCTCCGCCTGTGCACCAAAGACGCAAGGACGGATCCTTTTGTTGTATTTGTTGAAAGACATCGTTGATTTCGGCAAGGATTCCGTGAAAGGCCCCGCTCTGCATGGCCTCCTGGGTATGAGTTCCCACCAGCGGGGCCTCTTCGCCTTCCAAAAGCGGTAATCGCTTGGTTTGTCGGTGCATGCCCTCCAACCGCATGTTCCAACCCGGTGATATTCTTCCTCCCTGATGAATTCCATGTTGATCGATCCAATCCATGGTCATGCATGTTCCCAGGCTAACCAACAAAATCGATTTAAAATTCGATATCGATTGGGCCGCATGAACCATCATTTTCCGATCCATCCCCATTTCTAAAAGTCGGTAATTCGACGGAAAATGGAAGGGGTCGTTGGGACGAATAATCAACCATGCGTTACACATTCGGGCAATTTCTTCCATCAATTCATCTTCGTTCCAAGAAACAGAAACAATGTGGCCCACCGTTCCGTAAAAATTGGGCAAGGGTTCTCCCGGATTCCAATACGTTACTTCTTGGAGATTTTTTTGGCGAAATCCCCCAATTTTTACTCGGGTATTTCCTACGTCAACCGCAATGAGATCAAACTCCCTCAAGATCAATAAAGAGATTTAATCACGTCCTCGTTAACCTTTAGGCTAAATTTTTTCTTCAAGCTTTCAAGCCATTCTATTTCCAACTGATTTTGGAATTCGCTGGTCATGATCCCACGAACTTCGTCCAGCTCTTTCGGACCAGCAGGGATTAAATTGTTGATTCGTACCACATACCAAACACCATCTTGAGAAAATACCGGTTTTAATCCCTTTTCCCAAGACACCGAATTTAATGCGGGAGTAACGCCGTTTTCAAACTTACCGGCCGATTGTTTTACTGCCAACGCATTTTCAGCATTGGCTTCCATCATTAAAATTTCAACCGATTTTTTACCTTTTTTCAATCCTTTCGCCAAGCTTTTGGCAATGGCTTGGGTTTGACATGCAAAGATTTGAGCGTCGGCACGATCCTTCCACTGATGTTCCATTTTATGCTTTTCGTAATAGGCATTCAATCCATTGGTGTCGGTTACTGCTTTGCCCCAAACCATTTGGTCGGAGAGGTCGAACAACAAAATTCCTTCGCGGTATTCGCGCATGAGGTTTTTAAAATCGACATATTTGGTTTCTAATTGACCATTTTCATAATCCAAAGCCCAGGTTGAAACGAAGTTTTTGTACAATTGTTCCCGAGCTTCAAGGGCATTGCCTTCCGAGGAAACCAATTGGTTTTCGTCGATGAAATTGCCCCAGTCTTCCATGGAGATGGTAGAGTCGCCGAGGCGGAAGAGGGTCGCTTTATTTCCTTTTAACGCACCTTTTTTCCAATTTTCGTTGAAGAAAGTTGTATCGATTAGGGCGAGGGCTTTTTTCTTTTGGATAGGATCTTCGGTGAACCCGTATTCATTTTTAATTTTTGAAATCTTCACATCGCGGTTTTTGTAACTGCGGGCATCCCGGTTGATTTTTGCTTGCAAGTCGGCCTTCATTTTTTCGAATTCAGGAACCGGTGATAGGGAAATACGTTTGATGATATGGAATCCGTATTCAGTTTGAATAATGCTCGAAACGTCACCGTCTTTCGCCAAGGCGTAGGCGGCATCTTCGAACTCAGGCACCATTTTTCCGGTGGAAAAGGGCGCTAACTCTCCTCCACGGTCCATGGTTGAGGCATCGTCGGAGTACTTTTTAGCCATTTCTGCGAAGTTTGCGCCACTTTTTAATTGAACGGCAATTTCTTCGATGCGCCGCTTAGCGTCTTGGATCAAGCTGTCGGGATTACCGCGGCGCGCCATCGTCATGATGTGTGCAACCCGAATTTCTCCTCGAGCCGGACGCGACCCTTTCACTAAAATGATGTGGTAGCCCACCTCGGAGCGGAAGGGCATGGAAACCACACCTTCTTTGGCCTTGTAGCATTGATCTTCGAACGAATAAATCATTTTAAAGGCCGAAAAATATCCCAAATCACCTTTATTTTCTTTGGCAGATGGGTCTTCAGAACTTTCGCCGGCAACTTGATCAAACGATTCTCCTTTCAAAACTCGATCGCGCAAGGCCATGATCTTTTTGTAGGCTTCCAAGGAATCTTTTGGACTTGCATTTTCTTTGCAAAGGACCAAAATGTGGGATGCACGAATTTCCTTTTTGGAACGATCATAGGCTTCTTTTAAAAGCGCTTCGGTGGTTTCTTTGTCGTTCAAATAAGGCTGCGCCAACTGGGAACGATAACCGGCCAACTCGTTGATGAACTTTTCTGAGGTATCTAGGCCGCGACTGTAGGCATCGGCAACTTTGTACTTGAATTTGATGTACAAATCCAAATACTGTCGGATTTCTTGCTCGGTTGGAGGAGTTTTTTGGGTGTTGTTTTTGTTGAAAACCGCTAAAAATTCAGAAACAGTAACGTCCTTTCCTCCAAGTTGAAAAACCACCCGGGTGTCTTCTTTTGGAAGTGTTGCCGCGGTTGTAGGCGTTGAAGACCCAGTCAGTTCTGATTTTTGACTGTTGGTGTTCTTTTTCGATTCTTGCGTTTTGGCAAGGGAAGACGATTTTGAGGAAACTTCCTTTTTTAGATTTTTGCCAGGTTGGGCAGAGGTTTGAAGTGCCACGAAAAGGCCAAAAGCAACAATTCCAAGGTTTTTCATAGGTAGTTTGATTGATGTACAAAGATAAAAGGTTCCATGAAACGGCGGTGTGAATTTATCGGTTGGCTGAAATTAATTACCTTTGTTTTGAGCATTGCGCACCCGAAAACTTCGGGACTTGGCGTTTATTCAAAAACCAACTTCATGGAACAACCACCTTTTGCACAAAACGGATTTTCAATCATTACCTTTTTGCTGAAATATCGGAAAACATTGATCATTGTTTCGGGATTAGCCATCCTATCATCGGCCATCTTTTCATCGCCATTTTTCATCAAACCCAAGTTTAAATCCACGGTGGTTTTTTTTCCCGCTCGTTCGGCATCCATTTCCAATGAATTGTTGAATACCGATGGTAGCAATTCAAGCTTTTTGGAATTTGGAGAAGAAGATGCGGCCGATCAATTGGTACAAATCCTTCAATCGGAAGAAATTCGTGAATCCATCATCAAGAAATTTGATTTGATGAAGCATTACGATATCGATACACAATCGGCCTTAAAGAATTACTACCTTAATTTGGAATACGAAAAAAATATTTCTTTCCGAAGAACGGAATACATGTCGGTGGAAATTAAGGTGTTGGACATCGACCCACAAATGGCGGCAAACATTGCGAATGAAATCGCCCATTTATTGGATGAAACCAAAACCAACATCATTCATAAGAATGCGCGTGAGGCCTTAAAAATTGTAGAAACGCAGTATCAAAGCAAACGGGTATTGGTAGATTCCTTAAAATCGGAATTAACCAAACTGAGGAAACTAGGTATTTATGATTACGAAACGCAAGCCGATCATTTAACGGAGGAGGAAGTTCGAAATTCTACCGAATTGAGTTCGAATCAGTCTCGCCTAAAAGTGCTTTTGGAAAACGGTGTTGCCAATTCCGACACTTCGGTCATCAATACGAAAGCGAGGATCAAGGGGGCCGAATCGGCCTTGAAGACTTTGGATGAAACGTTGGAAAAATTGCAAACCTATGGTAGTGATTTCAACCTATTGTCGTCTCGATTGAAGTTTGAAAGCGAGGAATTGAGTCGCCTTTCTACCCGCTACTCAAAAGCGGTGGTGGATGCGAATGAGGCCTTGAACGTGAAGTTTGTGGTGAACAATGCGAAGGCAGCAGAGAAAAAAACGTACCCGGTTAGGTGGCTGATCGTGGTGATCTCTACAGTTGGCAGCGTTGTTTTTGCATTGATGTTGTTGGTGATTTGGGAAAACATTCGTCGTTTTCGGGATCAAAAAGAGGGTTAAGCGTTGATTTCTTCAAAAACACCTTGGTGGATTTTTCTCTTGTTGGCGCTTTTTTTGGTGACCAACGTGGTGTGTTTGTTGAATGAAATTTTGTATTTTCCTCTGGTATCGGGAGGAGTTTTGGTCGCTTATTTGGCCATCACCAATTTGCCTTGGTTCTTTGCCGCCATGGCGTTTGTTACCCCGCTATCGGTGTGGTTTGAATTTAAAGAGTTCGGATTTTCATTTTCCCTGCCCACCGAGCCTGTATTTTTTGGCATGATGGTTTTTTTCTGGGCCAAGGTTTTAATTGAAGGCAGTTTCGATCGAAAATTATTCCGTGAGCCTGCTTTTTGGGCTTTGGCCATCTTATTAATTTGGCAAATTTTATCCATTGTCACGAGTTCCATGCCCATGGTGTCGGTCAAATATTTCTTGTCGAATTTTTGGTACGTGAGCTGCTTCTTTTTTATGGGATATCATTTGTTCAAAAATTCATTGAACATCAAAAGGTTTCTTTGGGGATACATCATTGCTTTTTCTGGGGTAATCCTATACACGTTGATTCGTCACTCTGGGGTAGGGTTTACCCATAAAGCAACGGGTTGGGTAACGTATCCATTTGTAGAGAATCATGGAATTTACGGTGCCATGCTCACCATGTGCATTCCATTTCTTTTGATGTACGTTGTTCGCAGCTTTGTTTTAACCAAGCGTTCGTTCATCAGTTTGTTTGCCGTGGTTTTGGTGGTGCTTTTTGCTGCAGGTTTGGTCTTTTCATTTACCCGTGCCGCTTGGTTGGGAATGGCTATTGCTCTTGCGTTTCCCATCATTCTCAACTTGCGAATTTCGTTTCAAACTATTTTTTGGCTCTTACTGGTCCTAGGAGGAAGTGCCATCTACTATCAATTCGAATTGAATAAAGAATTAAGTCGAAACAAAACGCATTCGGCGAATAATCTAGGAGAGCATCTACAGTCCATTTCCAACGTGAACAACGACGTATCGAATTTGGAGCGCATCAATCGGTGGAATTGTGGCTTGAGGATGTTTCGTGAGCGACCCATTACGGGTTGGGGACCAGGAACCTATATGTTCCAATATGCACCCTTCCAAAAACGATCAGAAATGACCATCATTTCCACCAACAATGCGGATGTTGGTGGAATTCACTCCGAGTTTTTGAATCCGATGGTCGAATCGGGTGTTGTAGCTGGCTTGGCCTATCTGGCGTTTGTGCTGTTGGTGATTCGAGCGGGTATGAATGCTTATTATGCTTCCAACGATGCCGAGGTGAAAACGTTGTTGATGGCTTGCATGATGGGTTTGATCAGTTACGATGTGCACGGAGTATTGAACAACTATTTGGATATTGATAAAACAGCGACCCTGTTTTGGGCCTTGAGTGGTATGGTGGTGGCGTTGAGTTTTTACCAAAAGAAAGAGGCCCCAACAGGAGGAGCCTCATTCAACCAACCATGAAAAACTATTTATGCGTCGTTTCCTGTTCCGACACTACAAAGTAACGGCGGGTATTTTAATTTAATTTTACCTCTTTAAGGTTTTTAGCACTTCTGTACCGTTTTCCAGGGACTTTCATCTTTTTTTGAAAAAAACGCAAAAAACACTACTTTTTTGGGTTACCTCGGCTAAAATTCTTTGTACCTCATTCTTTATTTTTTCACTTTTTTAATTGGTCTATCCTTGATTGACGAATTTTGAAACATAGCGAAAATCAACATGAAAAAACGGGGTGCATGAAAACAAAAAGCCCCCGAATTTTGTCGGGGGCTTTTTGATAAGTTATTCTTGGAGTTTATCCTTCTAATGCGGCTACGCCACCCACGATTTCGGAGATTTCGGTGGTGATGGCTGCCTGACGAGCACGGTTGTATTCCAATCGCAATGATTTGAGAAGTTCACCGGCATTATCGGTTGCTTTATCCATGGCGGTCATGCGCGCTCCGTGTTCGGAGGCAACCGTATCCAAAGCACAACGGAAAAGTTGAATCTTCACGAAGGTGGGGATCAAGTTTTCGATGATTTCAGCTGGATTGGGTTCGAAGATATAATCGATGTTGCTGCCACTGGAATTTCCATTCAATCCTTCGGTGCTCAAGGGCAGCAAAGATTTAGCTTGGAAAAACTGAACGGCAGGATTTTTAAATTCGGCGAAAACCACGTGAACGGAATCGAATTCTTGAGCAAGAAAACCATTCATCAACTCTTCTGCGATGTTGCTAACGGAAGGGAAATCGAGCTTTTGGAACAAAGAAACGTATCGGTCGTCGATTTTTACGCCCCATTTACGAGCGGCGTCGAATCCTTTTTTGCCCAAGGGCATAACGGTTACATTGCCGCTTTCCTTCAATTCCGATAATTCATCTTGAATCAGCGTGCGAGCCGCTTTCAACAAATTGGAATTGAATCCGCCGCAAAGGCCTTTGTCTGAAGTCATCAAAACGACCAAAGCATTTCTTACAGTACGTTTTTCAGATAATTTGATTTCCAATTCTCCGGTGTTGTTGGCCAACACGTTATTCTTAATTTCATCCAATTTTTGGGTATACGGACGAATTTGAAGAATAGCGGAAGTTGCTTTCCGTAGTTTGGATGCCGAAACCATCTTCATGGCCTTGGTAATCTGCTGGGTTGAGATGACCGAGGAGATGCGGGTTCGTACTTCCTTTAAATTTGGCATAGCAGTTGGTTTATTAAGCTACGTATTTTGCTTTTACTTCCTTGGCAATTTGTTCCAAAACATCGGTTTGAGCATCGTCGTACTTTCCAGCACGCAATTCATCCAATGTTTTACCTGCGCGGGTTTCCATGGCCATCAAGAAATCAGATTCGAATTCACGAACTTTATTCAAGGGCACATCCATCAACAAACCTTTCATACCCAAATAGATAATGGCAACTTGCTTTTCTACCGATACGGGAGAGAAGTTAGGTTGTTTCAAGATTTCTACGTTACGAGCACCTTTGTCCAAAACGGCCTTGGTTGCTGCGTCCAAATCAGAACCGAACTTCGAGAACGCTTCCAATTCACGGTATTGAGCCTGATCCAATTTCAAGGTACCGGCTACTTTTTTCATGGGCTTGATCTGGGCATTACCTCCAACACGAGATACCGAAATACCTACGTTGATCGCTGGACGGATACCGCTGTTGAACAAGTTTGATTCCAAGAAAATCTGACCGTCGGTAATGGAGATTACGTTGGTTGGGATGTAAGCAGATACGTCGCCACCTTGGGTTTCGATGATGGGAAGAGCTGTTAAAGAACCTCCGCCTTTAACCTTGCCTTTCAAAGAATCGGGAAGATCGTTCATGTTGGCAACGATATCGTCGTTGTAGTTCAATTTACAAGCGCGTTCCAAAAGGCGGCTGTGCAAATAGAATACGTCGCCAGGATAAGCTTCACGACCTGGAGGACGACGAAGTAACAAGGATACTTCACGGTAAGCTACCGCTTGTTTGGACAAGTCATCGTACGCGATCAAGGCTGGACGACCGGTATCGCGGAAGTACTCACCAATAGCAGCTCCGGCCATGGGCGCGAAGAACTGCATAGGAGCGGGTACAGAAGCCGGAGCTGCAACCACTACGGTGTACTGCATGGCGCCATATTTCTCAAGGGTAGAAACGATTCCTGCAACGGTTGATGCTTTTTGTCCGCAAGCAACGTAAATACAGAAAACGGGTTCTCCACGATCGAAGAATTCTTTTTGGTTGATGATGGTATCCAACGCGATGGTTGTTTTACCGGTTTGGCGGTCACCGATGATCAACTCACGCTGTCCACGTCCGATGGGGATCATGGCATCGATGGCCTTGATACCGGTTTGCATGGGCTCGTGAACGGGCTGACGGAAGATAACTCCTGGCGCTTTGCGCTCGATGGGCATTTCGAACAACTCTCCGGTGATAGGTCCTTTTCCGTCGATAGGGCGGCCAAGGGTATCAACAACGCGGCCCAACATGCCTTCACCCACTTGGATGGATGCGATACGACGGGTACGTTTTACCGAATCACCTTCTTTGATTCCTTCGGAATCTCCGAACAATACCGCACCTACGTTGTCTTCTTCAAGGTTCAATACAACGGCTTGAACACCATTGTTGAATTCAACCAATTCCCCAGCTTGTACTTGGGTAAGACCATAAATACGGGCGATACCGTCACCTACTTGAAGTACGGTACCTACTTCTTCTAATTCCGCTGCAGAAGTAACACCCGCCAATTGTTGGCGGAGGATTGCGGAGATTTCATCAGGCTTAACTTGTGCCATGGTTTAATTTTTTATGCGAGAAGTTGTTTACGAATATCATTTAATTGACGAGAAACCGATGCGTCGATGCGTCGATCTCCCATTTGAAGAATGTAGCCAGAGATCAAGCTAGGATCAACGGTAACATCGACTTGAATGGTTTTCCCGGTTTGTTGTTCCAAGGTACCTTTCAATTTATTCACTACATCGGAGGAAACATCGGAGGAAACGGTAAGTGTTGCTACCCCGGTTTTCTTCAGTTCGTGGTAAAGTTCAATGAATTGAGCGCAGAATTCATCCAAATGCGCTTCGCGGCGTTTGTGAATGGCCAACTGAACGAATTTTGCGATGATGGGTGAAAAGTGAGGGAATACGGCGGCAACCACATCCATTTTTTTGTCACCAGAAACGATGGGGCTGTGGAACAAGTTGTACAAATCTTCAGAGGTCGTAAGGGCCTCGTGAAGTTCTTGAACATCGTTGAACACGGCATCCAACTGATTCATTTCAGTGGCGATGTCGATGAGCGACTGGGCGTAACGAACGGCGAAACGATGGGCTGACATGGGCGATTAATTCAACTTTACGTTATCCAATTCGCGATTCACGAACGATTCTTGAGCAGAACGATCAGCGAATTTTTCGCGCAATACTTTTTCAGCGATGTCAACCGAAAGGTTGGCAACCATATTTTTTACTTCACGCAAGGCTGCGTTTTTCTCTGCTTCAATGGCAACGCGAGCGTCTTCGGCAAGTTTTTTACCGGCTGCTTCGGCATCGGCCTTGGCATCGGAGATCATTTTCTCGCGGATAGCTTTCGCTTCAGCAATGATGCGATCCTGCTCAATACGGGCTTGTTCAATGATTTTTGCATTTTCGTTGTTCAAACGAGCCATTTCATCCCGAGCTTGGTCGGCCTGGCGCAATGCATTTTCGATGGAGGTTTCACGCTCCTTCAATCCGGAAAGGATGGGACCCCAAGCTAATTTTTTGAGGAGGAATAAAACCACCAAAAAAGCTACGGAAGTCCAAATAATAGTACCTATACCTGCTGATAACATATTTTTTCTGTTCTAAGGTTAATCTGCAAAAAAGATCCGGGCGGAAACCAACCGTTTCAGCGCCCGAACCTAAGTTTCATTAAAGAACTACGAGCAAACAAACGATCACAGCAAACAAAGCAACACCTTCTACAAGGGCCGCAGCTACGATCATGTTAGCACGAAGATCTCCACTAGCTTCTGGTTGACGAGCCATGGCTTCCAAAGCGGCAGCACCGATTCGACCTACACCCATGCCGGCAGCGATTGCAGCTACACCAGCACCGATACCAGCAAGACCTTTGTGCATCAAAGATTCTTGAGCTAGCATGAAAAGAGACATTAAAAATTCCATATGATTTGATTTAATGGTTTA
Organism: Bacteroidota bacterium; assembly: GCA_027488715.1. Classification (GTDB taxonomy): domain Bacteria; phylum Bacteroidota; class Bacteroidia; order UBA7662; family CANHCV01; genus CANHCV01. Next base: position 10,203 of record JAIYBD010000190.1, read on the forward strand.
AAAATTAGTGATGAACTTCTTCGGTGGCAGATCCAAAGTACAAAGCCGCCAACAAGGTGAATACGTAGGCTTGTAGAAAAGCTACAAGAAGTTCAATGAAGTTCATGAAAATCATGAAGGCCAACGATCCAACTCCGATACCATAACCGGCACCAGCGCTGTTTTGACCAAAAATGAAAATCAAAGAAACGAACGATAAAATGATGATGTGGCCCGCCGTAATATTCGCCGTTAAACGAACCATTAATACGAATGGCTTGATGAAGATACCCAAAATCTCAATGGGAATCAAAATCACTTTCACAAATCCTGGAACCCCGGGAGGCCAAAAAATGTGACCCCAATAGTGGCCATTCCCGTTGATGGAAGTAACCACAAAAACTACGGTAGCCAAAACGGCGGTTACCCCTAAAGTACCCGTGATGTTGAATCCACCCAAAAATGGAATCAATCCCAATAAGTTCATCAAAAAGATGAAAAAGAACGTACTCAACAAGAAAGGCGTAAATTTCTCGTAGTGATGACCGATGGATGGTTTTGCAATCTCATCGCGGATGAAAAGAATGAGCGGCTCCAAGAATGATTGAAGTCCTTTTGGCGCTTTTCCAGCGTTTTTCTTGTACGATTTTGCAACGGAAGCGAAAATGAAGATGGTGATCGCCCCTACCAATAAAAATCCGAAAACCGATTTGGTGATGGAAAGGTCAAACAATTCGTGGTGTTTGGCGTGGTCGGGATGACCTTCAGCATCCACCGCCAACGTTCCATCTGCAGAAGAATAAATCTTTTCGTGGAACATCACCATGTGATGCTCTGGATTGGCGTAGTAGTGTTCGTGCCCTTTTGGGGTAACGATGGATTGTTCGTTGTGGTAAAAATGAGAGGAAGAGAAAAATTCCCAACCTGCATCAGTTTTAACAATGATGGGAAGGTAGATGGAGAAATGCTTTTCTTCCGGCGTTCCTTCGTTGAGGGTGAAAAAGTGGATTTCGTGAGCGTCGGCAATGTGATGCATGATGAATTCGCCGGGCTTGAAGGCCGACTCTTCTTGGTGATTGCCTGCAGTTGAAGTTTCTGCTTGAACAGATTTTGCGCCAAAAAGCGAACAGATGAGCGCAAATAAAAACGTGTATTTCAAACCTTTAACCATGAATTTCCGAGATCGGTCAATTTTGGTGCAAAGATAGGCTTATTATTTTGATTTTTTCAACAACACTCGCAACTATTTTTTAAAAAGAGTAAGTGTTTTATTTTGTGCGAGTTAGAATGTAATTGGCCAATTCTTCAAGCCCATTTCGTCCTTCATTATGGGGAAAAGTGTGCAAAAGTTTCAAGGCATCCAAACGGAACTCTTCCATTTTACGTTGCGCATATTCAATTCCACCAAATTTCTCGATTTCTGCTACCAACCAGTTAAGTTCCTCGGATGTTCCACCTTTGCGTTTAACGATGGAAACCATTTTGCTGCGATGCGGACTTTTGGTAAGCGCATAAATCAAAGGCAACGTCATTTTCCGTTCTTTGATATCGCCATTTTTGGGTTTTCCAGTTTCATTGTGGTCCAAATCCAACAAATCATCTTTGATTTGAAAGGCCATGCCCAATTTTTCACCGAAGAGCCGCATGTGTTCAACTTCTGCTTCGCTTCGGCCTACGGATGCGGCGCCCATTGAGGTACAGGCTGCCAACAAAGAGGCGGTTTTTCCCCGAATGATGGTGTAATACACATCTTCCGTGATGTCCATTCGCCTCGCTTTTTCCATTTGAATCAATTCGCCTTCGGCCATGATTTCTACCGCATGAGAGGCAATTTCTAGCAAATGATATTGTTTGTGTTTTACGCTGAGTAATAAACCTTTCGATAGAAGGAAATCGCCCACCAAAACGGCAATTTTGTTTTTCCAAAGGGCATTGATGGAGAAAAATCCCCGCCGTTCATAGGCATCATCCACCACATCGTCGTGCACCAAACTGGCGGTGTGCAATAATTCGATAAGGGACGCTCCCACGTGCGTTGCCTCCTGAACTTCACCCAACATTTTGGCCGAAAGCAGGACCAACATCGGGCGCATTTGTTTTCCTTTTCTCTTGAGGATGTACTTGGTTACGCGATCCAATAAAGGGGCATTCGATTTCACCGACTGTGCGAAATGCGCCTCAAAAGCTTTCATTTCAGGTTCGATGGTTTTCAGAATGCGGTCAAGTGGCGACATGAGGGGCAAAGGTAAGGAAATGCGAGGTCAGTATTTGATGCAAACGTTTTTGGGTTCGGTAAAGAAACGGATGGCTTCCCAACCGCCTTCTCGACCAACGCCGCTGGCTTTCATGCCTCCAAAAGGTGTACGCAAATCGCGCAGCAACCAACAGTTCACCCAAATGATTCCGCTTTTGAGTTCTTCGGCTACTCGGTGAGCTCGATTCACGTCGCGGGTCCAAATGCTGGCCGCTAATCCGTAAACGGTGCTGTTGGCCATCTCAATGACTTCTTCTTCGGTATCAAAAGGCATGATGGTGATTACCGGACCAAAAATTTCTTCCTGATTGGTTCTGCACTGGAATGAAAGCCCTTCGATGATGGTGGGTTGAATGAAGAATCCCTCTTTGTTTTCACCTTCCAAATGAACTCGGTGTCCTCCGCAAAGGATGCGACCGCCTTCTTCTTTCGCCAATTCGATGTAGCTCAATACTTTGTTCATGTGAGCTTCGCTCACTACCGCTCCGGTTTGGGTGGTTTCATCGAATGGGTCACCAACGCGCATGGTCGATACTTTTTGGACCAATTGGTCGCGGAAGGTTTCGTAAATGTTTCGGTGAACGAAGACGCGGCTTCCGCATAAACAAATTTGTCCTTGGTTGGCGAAACTGCTTCCAATGGTGGTTTTGATGGCCAATTCGAGGTCGGCATCTTCAAAAATGATGTTGGGATTCTTTCCTCCAAGCTCCAAGCTCAGTTTTTTAAACATGGGAGCGGCAACGCTGGCGATGTGTTTTCCTGTTGCTGTGCCGCCGGTGAAGGAAATCACGGGAATATTGGGGTGGGCCACCAGCGGATTTCCGGCGGAGGGTCCGTTCCCGTGAACGATGTTGAGGACACCGGGAGGAAGGCCGGCTTCTTGGCAAATTTTTCCGAACAAATAAGCCGTATAGGGCGTAATTTCTGAAGGTTTGGCAACCACGCAATTGCCGGTGGCCAAGGCTGGAGCAATTTTCCATGTAAATAAATACAAGGGCAAATTCCACGGTGAAATGCATCCCACTACTCCATATGGCCGGCGCAAGGTGTAGTTGATGGCCGGCTCATGTTCCATGAAATGACTTTCTGAACTGAATTGGGTAATGGCATGAGCAAAAAACCGCATGTTGGAAGAAGCTCGGGGAATATCTACGTGCCGGGCTAATTTCAAAGGCTTGCCATTGTCCATGGCTTCGGCACGCGCTAATTCTTCCAAATTTTGATCGATGAGATCGGCGATTTTGGATAGAATGGCTGATCGAGCGTCGATCGACATTTTACTCCAGGAGGGAAAAGCTGCAGATGCTGCTTGATAAGCCCTTTCCACATCGGCTTCATCGCCCAATGGAAGCTGGGCGTATACTTTTCCAGTAGAAGGATTCACCACGTCCATGGTTTTTCCATGAATGGGAGCAACCTGTTCTCCGTTGATGTAATGGGTTAAGGTAATCATGAATGTTCGTTTGTTTCCCAGCCTAAGGCTTGAATGGGGTGTTCGTTTCCGTTTCTGGATTCTAGAATTACCCCATCTTCCGCATCGGTGATATGGCCGATGATGGTGAGATGGGGGTTGTTTTTGATGTGATCGTATTGATCCAAGGGAACGGTAAATAGCAATTCGTAATCTTCTCCTCCATTGAGGGCAATGGTGGTGGGTTCCAAATTCAAATCGAGAATGGTATCAATTACGATTTGCTCCATGGGTAAACGTTCTTCGTAAACCCGAGCTCCTACGTTGTTGGATTTGCAGATTTGATGAATTTCGGATGCGAGGGAATCCGACACATCGATCATGGAAGAAGGCGTGATGCCCCATTCTTTCAAAATGGTATGAAAATCGGTTCGGGCTTTGGGGCGCAATTGTTTTTGAAGAATGTATTCAAAACCATCCAATTCGGGTTGAACGGAGGGAGCTTCCTTGAAAATTCGTTTTTCTCTTTCCAAAATGGATAGGCCAGCGTAGGCGCCCCCAAGGTCGCCGGTGATGCAAAGCAAATCTGTTTTTTGGGCGCCTTTTCGGGTGATGATTTCCGCTTGATGAGCAAATCCGACAGCGGAGATATTGAGGATTAACCCGGAATGTGATGGAGCGATATCTCCACCTACCCAATCAACTTGATAATCGTCGCAGGCGTACAAAATTCCGGCCACCAATTCGTCCAAGGCTTCCAGCGTAAATTTGCTTGATAGTGCGAAATTTACGGTGATGTGGCTAGGGGTTGCATTCATTCCTGCCAAATCGGAGATGCCGTGGGTAACCAGTTTATACCCCAAATGCTTGAGTGGAAAATAGGTGAGGTCGAAATGAACGCCTTCTACCATTTGGTCGGTGGTGAGTAATAGTTGCTGGCCAACGGGGGGTTGAATGAGGGCAGCATCGTCGCCAGCAGCGAGAATGGTAGAGGAACGGTGCGTTTCGATGGCTCTAAGGAGTCGAGATTTTAACTCGAACTCGCCAACGGTGTGAATGGGAGTTAGATTTTCCAAGGGAATGAATTGAGGAACAAAAATAACAAGGGGTTGCTGGATTTGGTTTGCTTTTCTGGAAGATGGTTGAAAAGGAATGGGGAACGGAGCCGGATTATTTTGGTGTAGTTTAATAAAGAAATTGATTGGCGGGTTTTGGAGGGAAAGCCAAAAACCGTTTGAAATTCGGATGAGATGGTGCTGTTAAGGGAAAATTCACCACTGCCCTTCGACTTTCTAGTCTCGATACTCCACTCGCTTTTCTCGCGGCATGGTCCCTGAGTCCAATCGAAGGGTGGTCCTTGAGTTTATCGAAGGGCGGTCCCTGAGTTTATCGAAGGGGATTTATCCCCCATTTTCAGCTATTCAATTTTTTGGGTAAATCAATTTCTGGTCAAGAAAATTGCTCTTTTTATCCAAATGGAGAATACGATCCAGTGATCTTCATTCTCTCTTCAATAAATTTCGGGACCAACTCAAGGAACAAGGTTCTACAGTTGTTGAGTACACCCTCGGTAAAAAACGCAAGATTTAAATTAAGCAGCAAAAGAAGGATTTTTTGACGAATTTCAAACATCTACGAAGGTTTCAGGTTGTACTTTTGTAACCGTAAAATCATCTCGCATGAGCCGCATAGCATTGTTGCAGGAAAACATTCAAGACCTTCGCGAAAAACTTATTCAACATCCTATTTACCACCAAGTAAAAACACCGCGTCAGTTCCAAACCTTTATGGAGCATCACATCTTCGCGGTGTGGGATTTTATGTCGCTCCTCAAAGGACTTCAACAACATCTTACCTGTGTTACGACTCCTTGGATACCGATCGGTTCGCCCAATACGCGTTACCTCATTAACGAAATCGTTGTGGGCGAAGAAAGCGATTTGGATGAAGAGGGGAATCGCCTCAGTCATTTTGAGCTCTACCTCAAATCCATGGAAAAAGCGGGGGCCGACGTTGGAAAAATGGCCTTCTTCCTCGATGTTTTGAAGCAAACTGGATCCCTAGAGCAATCTTTAGTTGCGGCCAACGTTTCCGGGGGAGTGAAAAATTTTGTATTGAACACTTTTGCCGCCATCGAATCGGGAAAACCCCACGTCATGGCTGCTGTTTTCACTTTCGGCCGTGAAGATTTGATTCCCGAAATGTTTTTATCGATTGTGAATTCTTTCGATACCGAACAATTAACTCACTTCTCTACGTTCAAATATTACCTCGAGCGCCACATCGAAGTGGATGGAGATCACCATAGTCACTTGGCTTTGGCTATGACCGAAGAACTTTGTGGCGACGATGAAGCCAAGTGGTTGGAGGCACAAACCGCTACTCGAGCTGCGTTGCAAGCCCGCATTCAATTGTGGGATACGACATTGTCGGCTCTTTAATTTCCGTTCTTACGCCACATTTCCGACCTCCGTATTTCCAACGGACCAGCGAAATTGTTTTCGTATAATGCCCCCGTACCCAATCCTTGGGGCAGTTCGTTGTTTTTCGTGGCAACCCACTGTGCAATGAATTCCAAACCGATGTTCGACTCCAACATGGAAGTGCTCCACCATAGAATGTTGCGCTCTTTAGCGGCATCGATCCATTCCTCGCAAGCAGCCAATCCGCCCAGCAGCATGGGTTTCAGGATCATATAGGGCGGCATCAATGCATCCAATAGTTCCCGTCGATTTTCTACCCTGATCAGTTCTTCGTCCAAAGCGATGGGAATGGGGCTTTGTTGAATAAGTTGCCGCAATTCCTGGTGTTGGCCAACCTCCAGGGGTTGCTCCATACTATGAATTTGGAACTCAGCTAACTTCTCTAATTTTTTCAACGCATCCTTGGCCGAGAAAGCGCCATTGGCATCCAATCGGATCTCCAATTCAGGCCCTTCGGGTAAATTTCTTACCCATCGAAGCAAATCCAAATCGTCTTCCAATGGGTGTTGCCCAACTTTGAATTTCAAAATCCGGAATCCTTCTTTTATTTTTTGCAGAACTTGCTCTTCTTGGAATGCTCGACTTCCCATCCAAATGAGGCCATTCATCGGAATTCCTTGCGTTCCTCTTGCAAATGCCGAATCAAAATAAATGCCTTTTTCGGGAGCTAATGCACCAAGGCTTGCCATTTCCCAAGCGAAAACCAATCCCGGTTTTCCTTTCAAACTGTTCCAAAATTCCACTTCGTTTCCCGCATTGAACGCATCGATGGAGAGAAGAACCGATTTCAATGGATCCTCCGACCAATCGGGACTTAGCCCTTTCAGGGGACCAAATTCTCCAAATTGTTCTCGAGGGCCATTGTTTAGGCTGATGAAAACGCCCGGCCGATCGTGCAGGATTCCCCGAGAGGTGCCACTTGGGCGTTTGAAATGCAAGGTGTGGGGATAGCCTTCGGCTCGAAAGCCATGGTCTTTCAGTTGTTGAAATGAAATGTATTTGCTCATCGAGATATCATCAATCCTATCGAGAACAACACCACGATGAAAAAGGTTTTCAGGGCGGTTTTCTTCAAAAACGGATCAAAATCGACGGGGTCTTTGACCGAAAGGACCGGTTTTAAATCCTTCATCAACCAATAAATGGGAAGGAGAACCAGCAGCAACCAAGGCCGAAGGGCTGCCAACGGAAACAACATGGCGATGAAAAGCCCAACGGCATTTCCAACCAAGAGGGTGTGGTAACGAAAGGCGAATCGTTGGCCCATGCGAACGGGAATCGTTCTTTTCCCGGCCAAACCGTCGTTTTCGCGATCCCTCATGTTGTTCAAATTGAGCACCGCAACTGCACAAAATCCAATGGCAAAAGCGGCAAACCAAACCGAAATATGGCCGATGGGCAATCCGTGCAAAGCGTAGCTGCCCAAAACAGCAATCGGTCCGAAAAATAAGAAAACGGAAAGGTCGCCCAAACCGGCATAACCGTACGGGCGTTTTCCCCAGGTGTAAAGCAAGGCGGCGAAAATGGCGGCAATCCCCAACAGCAGAAAGCTGAAAAAACCGGCATTAAATGCACCAAAAGCGTGAAAAAGCAGGAATAATCCAAGAATAAGCGAAATGGCCGACATGACCATCACCCCGCGCCGCATCTGTTCACGGGTTAATAATCCGGCTTGAACGGCGCGTTGCGGACCAATGCGGCCGAGGTTGTCGGCTCCGTTTTCGGTGTCGCCCAAATCATTGGCAAAATTGCTCAACACTTGCAACGCAACAGCCGTTAAAATAGAAAGGCCTGCAATGTCCCATCGAGCGATACGTCCGGCTTGAATGCAGGCCGACAACGCCATGGCATTGCCCGCCAATAAACCACTCAGCGCGAGCGGTAGGGTACGAGGGCGGGCAGCAGATATCCAAGGATTCATCTCAGTAACTTCTTTCGTTATTGCCCTCAAACCAGTTGACGTAAGCGCGATTGACCACTTTCATTCCACCCGGAGTGGGATAGTCGCCACTGAAATACCAATCGCCCGTGTGATTGGGGGAAGATAAATGCAAATTTTCCAGCGATTGGAAAATGATTTTGATGGGGATTTGGAAGTTTTCCGGACGAACCAATTCGGCAATTTTTTGAGAAATTTGTTCAACAGAAAACGGACGATATACCCGCTTCACGTGGTTAACAATGTTTTCTTCCTTCAGCAACTCCGCTTTGGCGTCTTGGTAAACGTCTTCTAAAATAGATTCTTGGCCGCTTTCTTTGAGTAATTCTACGGCGGCTTTGAAGGCAATGAATTCCGACATTCGGCTCATGTTGATGCCGTAACAATCGGGATATCGGATTTGGGGCGCGGCCGATACGAGCACAATTTGCTTGGGTTCTAGGCGCGCCAATACGGTGAAAATGGATTGTTTGAGCGTTGTTCCACGCACAATGCTGTCGTCCAAGATCACCAATCGGTCTTCGTTGGGTTGGAGAATGCCGTACGTAACATCATAGCCGGCAGAAACGATGGCATTTCGATCGGCATCTTGGGTGATGAACGTTCGAATTTTGGCATCTTTATGGATCACTTTTTCAACCCTTGCCCTTAAATTCAACAGTTCTTGAACTTCTTCTTCGGGCAAATGGGGATTATTCTTGATGGTAGAAACCCGGTGTTTGATCAGGTGAGCGTCGATTCCTTTCACCATGCCCAAATAGGAGGATTCTGCCGTTTGGGGGATAAATCCGAAAACGGTGTTTTTAAAGTCGTTGTCGATGGCGGAAACGATGGCAGGAACCAGTAATTCTCCCATTTTTAATCGTTCTTGGTAAATTTCTCGGTCGGTTCCTCGGGAAAAATAGATACGCTCGAACGAACAAGATTTTCGCTCTTGAGCCTCCAAAATCATGGGATTGGTTAGTGTTCCATCTTTTTTAATGATGAGGGCGCTACCCGGTTGGATTTCTTGGATGGATTCGAAGGAAGCGCCAATGGCGGCTTGGATGGCTGGGCGCTCACTGGCTACCACAATTATTTCGTCATCGGCGTAATAGTAACCTGGACGAATTCCCGAGGGGTCGCGGAGTACAAAAGCGTCGCCGTGGCCCAATAATCCCGACATGAGGTAACCGCCGTCCCAACGTTTCGCGCTAGGCTTTAGAATGCTTTCCAAATCGATGTTGGATTGAATCTTTTGCGATATTTCTTGATGGGAAAATCCATCTTTTTTGAAGCGTTGGAAGAGTGCTTCGTTCTGTTCATCGAGGAAATGTCCAATTTTTTCCATCACCGTAACCGTATCGGTTTTTTCTTTGGGGTGTTGTCCCAATTCGATGAGGGTTTGAACCAGCTCCTCCACGTTGGTCATGTTGAAGTTCCCGGCCACCAACAGGTTTCTCGACATCCAGTTGTTTTGTCGATGGAAGGGGTGGCATTTTTCGATGGTGTAATCGCCGTGGGTTCCGTAGCGAACGTGGCCCAAAAGCAGTTCGCCGAGGAAGGGAGTAACCTCCTTCATGGCCTGTGCATTTTTTGCGGTAATGGGGGTGTTCTGGGTTGCAATTCCCACTTGTTTAGCGACCTGGGCGAAGATATCTTTTACCGGCGCTTCCTGTATAGAGCGCTGCCGATCGATGTATCGGGTGCCGGGAGCAACATTGAGTTTGATGGTGCCAATTCCGGCTCCGTCTTGTCCGCGGTTGATTTGTTTCTGCATGAGAACGTGCAGAACGTTGAGGCCGTGCCAAGCCGTCCCGTATTTATGAATGTAGTATTCGAAAGGTTTTAGCAAGCGGACCAAGGCTAATCCGCACTCGTGCTCGATGAAATCGGACATGAAAACAAAGGTACAACACGAGTGGGAAAGATTGGCAGTAAAATGCCTTTGAAAACTCTGGTTCGATTCAGGCTTGAGGACATGGAGAGGCTGTAGATAAATAAAGGAGGAACCGATCTAGATGCAAGTGAACGGAGTTTCAGGCAAACGGGGGCACCTCTTCTAGACCAATCAATGTAGATTCCAAACATGTTCGAAAGCCATTGGAAATGGAACGAGAAAGTGGGTTTTGGGTAATGGCCTAAGCTGAATATTTTTGGAAGAGTTTCAAAAATCTGAGGAAAAAGCGGTTATAAAAAATTGTGGAGAGGATCTGGGGGATAACCCCCTCCCCACCGAAAGCAATTTACGGCTTTTTTCGGGGGAAGTCGTAAATGAAACGTTTATAAACGTAAGTAAACGTTTATAAACGTTTCAATACGGCTAGGAATTGGAAATGCAGTAAATTTGACTTGGGTAGGGGGCGGTAGCCCCCGTTTGCGGTAGCCCCCGTTTGCGGTAGCCCCCGTTTGCGGTAGCCCCATTTTCTCGAGATTTGGAATTTTTTCGACACCCCTTCGTCTGCAGAAAAAATAACTCCCTTTGTGGAAAGGATCGATTCATGAGCCCTACAGCCACTTTTCGTGGTCGATCCCGTAACGGGGCTCAGGAATCAACCTTTGGCTGGCTGATCTCTACAGTTGTCGGGACATGATCCTTAACTTAACTTCCGGGGAGGGGTGAGTTTTCCCTAGGCGGTCCCTGAGCTTGCCGAAGGGCGGTCCCTGAGCTTGCCGAAGGGCGGTCCCTGAGCTTGCCGAAGGGTGTCCCCGTTTCAGATTTTCTTTTTGCTGAATGCTTCAAACCTTGTTTTTTTTCTTTTTGTTAATACCAGTCTGGCCATCTTTAAAAAATTGGAAACGATTGAAACGGCTCTACCCCTTAACTTTACTTCCGGGGAGGGGTTGGACATGGTCCCTGAGTTCAATCGAAGGGTGGTCCCCGACTGATTCCGACGAATGTCGGGATTTTATCAAGGGGGTCCCCGTTTCCTTTAAATCCGATTTCCAAGGGTGCTCCCTGAGTGATCCCTGAGGAATCTCGAAGGGAGAAGGGCGCTCAGTGAGTTTTTCCAAGGGTGCTCCTTGGATCCGGTCGAAGGGCGGTTCAAGAATGCTATTCCATCACCCAAGTACTGTTTTCTTCCTTTTCCACACCGATTTGTGCTCCACTACACCGATTGTTTTTTTCCACAAATTGAAATGAAGGAGCTTAAAAAATAAAATTCAATTCTATTTTTCGTAAACCAACCAACACCTAACTATGAAAAGAATTGTTTGGGGCCTACTCGCACTCGTTGTTTTTGGAACAACCGTCCAGGCCCAACCCACCAACAGCATCCGTGGAACCATTCGCGATGCCGAAACCAAAAGCCCCCTCATCGGAGCATCCGTCCTCCTCCCAGAAGAAAACAAAGGCGCCGTAACCGATGGCGATGGTCGCTTCATCATCAAAGGCGTGCCCGTGGGAAGAAAACAAATCAAAGTCACCTACGTGGGCTACCAATCCAAAACGCTTTCCAATATTCCGCTCAACTCAGGTAAGGAATTGGTGCTGGATGTAGAACTCGATTTGTCGGTGAGTCAAACCATTGTGATTGAAGGTAGCCGCGGAGCAGTACTCAACGAAATGGCAACCGTTTCGGCCCGCACGTTCGACATTACTGAAACCGATAAATACGCCGGCAGCCGAGGCGATCCCGCCCGTATGGCTTCGAACTTTGCCGGCGTTCAAGGAGCCGACGATAGCCGCAACGACATCGTGGTGCGCGGCAATTCTCCATCATCGGTGTTGTGGCGAATGGAAGGCGTCGATCTTCCCAATCCCAACCACTTCGCCATCGCCGGAACCGGCGGCGGCCCCGTAAGCATCATTAACAACAAGTACCTCTCTAATTCCGATTTCTACACAGGCGCCTTTCCCGCCGATTTTGGGAACACCGTTTCGGGCGTGTTCGATTTGCGCATGCGCAACGGAAACGACTCCAAATTCGAAGGAACGGCCCAATTCGGATTCCTAGGAACTGAACTCATGTTGGAAGGGCCGCTCGCTAAAAAAGGAAAAACCTCCAACACTTCCTTCCTTATGGGATATCGCTATTCCACTTTATCCATCTTTTCCAAACTGGGAATCGACATTGGAACCAATGCCGTTCCGGCCTATCAGGACGGATTTTTCCGCACCCACACCAAATTGAAAAATGGAGGAACGCTTTCATTTTGGGGACTTGGAGGATCGTCGGGGGTGGCCATTCTTATTTCCAACCAAATCAAACCGGAACGAAACATCTATGGCGACAATAACCGCGATCAGTATTTCAATACCAACATGGGCGTGGTTGGCACAACCTTTCAAAAAAGTTTGTCCAAAAAGACCTTCTTCAAAGCAACCTTGGCGCAATCGACCGAATCACAAGTTGCATATCATCAATTGGTATTTCGACATACGGAAGTTAATTCTAATGGCGATACCGTTTTTGTTAATGATTCTTTGCCCGATATTTTAAGGTACAAATTTCAAATAGCCAAAACATCCCTATCAGCCACCTTAAATCACCGCATCAATTCCCATCACACCCTTCGTGTGGGTTTGTTGGCCGATCGCATTCAGTATAACTTTATCGATAGTGCTCGGGTGATTGATGAAAGTCAGCCCAACTATTTCCAGTGGCAGGTTCGCTGGAATGCTCGAGAATCGGCCTATCAGTTTCAGCCTTACGTGGCATGGAAATGGACCCCGAACGAGAAGTTAACCATCAATACCGGAATTCATGGCCAGGTGTTTACTTTAACCCAGAGTGTGGCCATGGTTCAGCCTCGTTTGGGCCTACGTTATCAGTTAAAGAACAACCAAACCATCACCTTTGGTAGTGGGTTGCATACTCAAACGCAACCGGCGTACATTCATTTCTATGGGAATAAGGAAGATGCGGCCGGCAATCCGACCTTGTACAACAAAGGTTTGGACTTCACGTATGCCGGCCACGGGGTTTTGGGGTATGAGAAGATGATTGGTAAAGTCGCTCAGTTTAAAATGGAAGGATACTACCAATACCTGTGGAACATCCCGGTGGAAGTGAAAAACAGCAGCTTCAGCTTGGTGAATACCGGAACCGGATTCAGTCGATTTTTCCCCGACTCGTTGAAGAATGGCGGAACGGCATTTAACTACGGTTTGGAGTTCACCTTGGAGCGATTCTTTGTGAAAGGATATTATTTCCTCACCACCGTAAGCTTGTTTGAATCCAAATACAAAGGCAGTGATGGGTTGTTGCGCAATACCGATTTCAATGGGCAATATGCGTGGAACGTTTTGTTCAGCAAGGAATTCAAAGTTGGAAATGCGAAGTTCATTGATTTTGGAAGCAAGGTTACTCAGTTGGGAGGCCGCTGGTACGGTCCGGCCGATACACTGTTGAGCAACCAGCAAAAGGAGTTTGTTGTTCAAGATGCGGCAAGGAACACCCTTCGTTTCGATAACTATTTTCGTTTGGATTTCAAGGTGAATTACAAGATCAATAAGGCAAAAGTAACCCACGAAATTGCCTTGGATTTGGTGAATGCACTGAACACGAAAAATGTTTTGAAATTGACGTATGCGCCGGGTGATCCGACGGCGATCAACAACGTTCGACCTGAGTATCAGTTAGGTAGATTACCCCTCTTTTACTACAAGTTGGAGTTTTAAAGAATATTTTTAATATGGGCGCCAGATCGGCGCCCTTTTTTTTGTTCTTTTTTCAAAAAAAGTTTACACGGTTCTTTATGTGGAAAAACTCTTTTTCTGAACAAATATGGAAGTTTTGTGGATAACTGGGTGAAAACCACCCACAAATGATGAAAAATTTTTATGCGAAAAGTTTGGAAAGTATTTTCTTTTTACCTAATATTGCTTTTACGTAAAACTAAAAAAGTTCTATTATGAAACAAAACAACGCATTAAAAATGCGGTTTTTGCTAGCGCTAATGGCGATTTTAGCATCAGTCGCAGGGTATGCAGTTCAGTTGAGTGGATCGGTAACGATCAGCGCAACGGGTACAGCATCCACCACGGTGTTCAGGAACTACAATTCTTTGATCACCTACCTTTCCGGAACGGGAGTTCGTTCCGACGGTGGTCCGGCCAACGCCGGTGCTCCGTTCGGTTTGAGCGGTAACCTAACCGTAAACGTAGCCAACGGAACCATTACCGAAAAGGTAACGATTCCCAGCACGATTACGAATTTGGGAACCAATAAGCTTACGTTTTTAGGGAATAGCCGAACATTATCTGTTATTGAGTATGCCACAACGGCTACTGCAGGTGACAACTACGTTGTTCGTGTTGATTTAGCCGATAACGTTACGTTTCAAAACATGACGATTCGTGTTGCATCTTCGGTATCCACCTCAACGGCTTCGATTGCGTTGCACATTTTGGGAACAACCACGAATGCTGCGAACGACATCAACGTCATCAACTGTAACATTACGGGTGTTAACAACTCTACCTCTACGTTGTCCGGCGGTTTGATTGCCAACGGATCAACAACAACTTCTATTCTATCTTCTACCGGTGTGGGTGCTCGTTTGGCCGTTACCGGTTGTACCATTGCTGGCGGTTACTACAACATGATTGTTGGTGGTGGGTCTTCTCTTACCCCAACGTCAACCTTCCGTGACTTGCGCGTGAGCAACACAACGTTCAGCAACGGGTACTACTACGGTTTAGCGCTTCGCAACTGTATCAACATGAATGTTTCGGGCAACACGTTTACCGGAACGGCTTCAGCTTCCACATTTTCATACGGTATCGATATGTCGGGTTGTAACGGGGTTGCGGATGCAACGTCCATCAACAACCAAATTACGGTGGTGAACAACAACATCTTCTCCAGCATGGGAGGACGTGGTATTTATGTATTAACAACCAATGGTCGTTCAACAGCGAATCCCAACGAATACGTGGGTAACGTAATTTTAGGAAACTTCCGCGGTACTTCTACCTACCAACCACTTTATTTCTCAAGTGTAACCAACTCTACCATTGCGCACAATACTGCGGCCATTAACTTCTCTACAGCTTCTACCACATCTGGAGTGTTTTGGATGAGCTCTGGAACCAACAACAAGGTGTACAACAACACCTTCATTGGTAACGGTTCTTCCAACGCCATGTATTTGGGAACGAATACTACGTGTACCGTTTCGAATAACAACTTGTTCAACTGGACAGATAATTCAGCTACGGCTCAATTGGTTTCCATTAACGGAACTACCTACAACAAAACCCAATTGGAATCGAACAGCATTCCTCAGGTTTCCAATGCTAACTTCTCTACTTCCCAAGGTTGGGCGAATTTGACCAACTTAACCGGTAACAACGGTTGCGTATTGGGTGCTTCTTTGGCTACGGCTGGGGTAACAGCTCCATCGATTGACATTGCTGGAATTACCCGTAATGCTACTTCTCCTACGGTGGGTGCTTACCAAATTGCTGGAGTAACGGATGATGCTGCGGTTTCTGCGGTATCCGTTCAAGGTACTGGTGGTAACCAAACCTTGGTGGGTGGCCAACAAGTGGTGAAGGTATTGGTTCGCAATACCGGTTCTAACGCCCTTACTTCGGTTTCTCTTCAATATACCGTAAGTGGAAATACTGTTTCTCAAACCTTCACAGGTCTTTCATTGGCCACTTGTACTTCTGATACGGTTACGTTTTCGACACCGTTTACGTTGAACTCCGGTTGCGTTTCTGTTTCTGTTCAAGTTAATGATGTTAACGGAACATTTGATAACAACGTGAACAACGATTTGGGATCGGCTCAAGCTGCTATCCCCATTGCTGCTGGAACGTACACCATCAACAGTGGTTTACCAGCATCTTCTTCTAACTTTACTTCTTTTGCTGGATTTATGTCGGCTGCTGCTTGCGGTGGTTTCGTAGGATCTGGTAATGTGATTGTAAACGTTAATGGTGTTTACAACGAGCAAGTGACTTTTGGTACAATTCCAGGATTAAGCGCTTCTCGTCGTTTGATTTTCCAAGGAACAGATACCATCAATTCTGGCATTTGGTTCTCTGGGTCAGCGGCTGCTCCTCACACCATCCGTTTCAACACGGGTGCTCAATACA
Organism: Bacteroidota bacterium; assembly: GCA_027488715.1. Lineage (GTDB taxonomy): Bacteria > Bacteroidota > Bacteroidia > UBA7662 > CANHCV01 > CANHCV01. Next base: position 26,301 of record JAIYBD010000190.1, read on the forward strand.
TTACCTTCCAAGACATGCACATTCGCGGAATTAATGCTACGAATGCGTATGCCATTCACGTGTTTGGTAATGCCGTTGGTTTGGAGTTTAAGCGTTGTAACATCACAACAGCTTCTTCTACATCATACACCAACGTACCGGTGATGTTCGCTGCATCTACTTCTGGTTATACACCTGGGGTTGCTGCTTCCGACATCTTGATCGAAGACAACTACATTTATGGTGGTACAGATGGATTGGTTATCACTTCCACTTCCACCTCTACCATCTTTGCAGCTGCAACTCACTCCGATAACATTCGCATTTTGCGCAACCGCATTGTAAATCAAAACGGTGGTGCTGGTTGGGGTGCTATTCACATGCGTTACGTTCGAAACGTAACGGTGGACGGTAACTTCATGGGTGTTGAAGGATCTGGAACCCAAGTGGGTGGATATTATGGTGCCTATTTTGCTAACCTTTTATCTGCACCTGGAATTCCTAACCGCATCAACAACAACGTGATCAATGCCGCTCAAACCACTTATGGTTATTTTGTTTCTGCTTCCAATGGACCTGCTGGAGTTGGTGTAAACGGATGGAACGAATTCATCGGAAACCGTTATGCGCCATTAGCGGGTGAAACTCAAACCAGTGCAGCATATTTTGCTTCCTCAACCCGTTGGAAGATTTACCACAACACCTTGTTCCAAAACAATCCTTCTGCAACGGCTTATGCCTTGAATATTACGGGTTCTGCAACGGATTCTCATCAGATCATTAACAATGCTTTTGTTTCGGTATTAGGGGCTCCCTTGAACGTAGGAATTTCACCTTCTGCTTCTTGGGTAATCACCAACAACAACTTCTTTAATTCGGGTAACACCATTTTAGCGAATGCTGGTGGTTCTTTCACATCTTCGAATATTGGATCGTTGCAAACTGGAAACATTAACTCGAATCAAGGATGGACTTCTTCCACCAATTTGAACATTTCCAATGCTTGTGCGAACGGTATTGCCTTGGGCATTACCACCGATGCTGCTGGAAATGCGCGCAACGCAACCAGCCCAGATATGGGTGCTTTGGAGGCGATCAACATTGCGGCCAATGATGTTGCCGTTGTAGAAATTCTTCAGCCTACCAATCCTACTGCTGCTTCTTCTCAGAATGCAAAGGTGGTGGTTCGTAATAATGGTTCTACAACCTTGACTAGTTTCAATGTTTACTACTCCGTAAATGGCGTTTTGGCTGGTTCTGAAGCCATCACGGGTACTTCTATCGCTCCTTGCGATACCAAGCACATTACGTTTACTACTCCATTCACTCCTGCTGGAGGTTGTAATTCTTTCACGGCTTTCACCATTCTTCCGAACGGTGCTGCCGATGGAAATC
>JAIYBD010000065.1 GCA_027488715.1 Bacteroidota bacterium
CCGGCTACGGCGAAGGTGTTATTTACGTTCACGATGCCGGGCGATGCAAACGCTGCCAATAATCGATCTGATTCTATTTTCGTTGGTAACCAGAACAATACCGTAACGGCATCTGCTTTGCGTTATACCATCAATTTTGGAGATTCTACCAAGGTGTATGCAAATGCTCCAGGAGCCGTGAAAATTACTGAAGTTGTTGCATTTGCAACAGGTTTAGGTAGCCAAGATTCCATTACGATTCCAACGGGTTATCCGTGGGCCTTTACTCGTGATATGTTTGAAATTACCAACCTAGGCATGGGCAACGTTAACCTTCAGGGCGACTCTTTGGTGATTTACCGAGTTGGTGGAGGACCCGGAGGTTTGGCACCAATTATTTACGCACTACCGAATGTTTTGTTGGAGCCAGGAAGCAGCATTACTGTGGTTTCCGATACAGGGACCAACAACCCAGGAATTGGTTTGTATTTCATCCAAACAGGTGGTGCAAATCCATTAACTTCCGGTGCTCAAGCGGGGGTTGTGATTCGTGGAGGTAGCATCAAAGATGCCGTTGCGCTGAACGGATATAATTTCCCAGCTGCAACCGGTGTAACTGCTTCAGATTGGTCTGGGGCGATTCCAAGTTCAAATGCTCGCGCTGGGGTGTTCCGTTTGCCAGGAAACGACAACAATCGCGCGACCGACTGGGTGGTAACTGATACCGTTATTCCAAATCGTAGAACCTCCATTGGCGCACTGAACCCTGGAGTTGTTGCACCTATTCCTGTGTTCCTTTGGTTCAACAATGGAAACTACGTTGGCATGGGAGATTCGTTGCAAGTAAAACCAGGAGATACTTCTGTTTACACCGTTTCATTGAACTACGGAACGTGTTCTGCCATCGATACTGTTCAAGTGAATGTAATTCCTACCCGCACATTTAATGATATGCAAGCTCTTGCTTTCGCAACTTCAAATACTTCGCCTATTCGTGGACCGATTTCAATCCAAGCTAATTTCAAAAACTTAGGTAAACCCGCGAAAAATTTCATTGTTGCGCTCTCAGCAAATGGCACGTTGGTCTCCATCGATACCGTTAATTTGCCGGTAAGTATCTGGCCAGATAGCACGTATATTCATACTTTCCGTGCGCCTTGGATTCCAGGAACACAGGTCAACAATACCCTATGTGCCATTGTTTCCATTGCAACAGATCAGAACATGGCGAATGATACAACTTGCGAATCATTCCTTAGTGGTGTAAATGCTCAGAATTTAGTTAAACCCATAATTCAAATGTATCCCAATCCATCCCGAGGATTTGTAACTTTGGATGCTGGGGATAATTTGATTCACCATGTTCGAATTTTGGATTTGCAAGGCCGAATGGTACTGCCCGTTCAAATCAAAACACCAGTTAATCAGATGGTTGTTGAAATTCAATCTCTGCATGCTGGTAGCTATTTAGTTGAAATTCAAACAAAACAAGGAACGTCCATTGGGCGTTTAGTAAAGGAATAAGAGGATTTATTTTCATCAATGATGGGACCTGAGTTTGCTCAGGTCCCTTTGTTGTAAAATTTAGGAAGAGCAAATGAGAAGATTTTTTTGGTTGTTAATCGGATATTTTTTACTGGGTCATGTTGCCCAAGCAACTCACTTTGCTGGGGGAGATTGCTATTACGATTACGTAAGTGCAACTCCAGGAGATAATACTCGTGCTCGTTATGCTGTTCACTACATTTTTTATCGAGATATTCAAGGAGCTCAATTCAATGCCACTTCTATTACGGTGGGCATGTACGATGCATCTCCAACCTCCGTTTCGGGTGTGGTTGAAGTTCTTCGAACGGTCCCACAGTATTCTCGTCAGTTTTTAAATCAGTATTCCCCGGGGTGTTTTTATCGAAATCCCATTGGATATGAGCGGGTAGAATTCATTGATACGGTTGATTTACTTCGTACCCGTGGATATTTCTTTTCTACTTCTAATTATGCCCGAAATGGACAGCAAATTCAGAATTTGAATCAAAATGGTCCATTTTCCATTGTTTTAAGTACTTATGTTCCGCCTCGCAACTCCTTCGTAAATAATAGTCCGCGGTTCCGAGCTCTTCCTGTTCCTTATGCCTGTGTGGGTAAAAAATATGTTTTTAACCACGATGGTTTTGACCCTGATGGGGATTCCTTAGTTTTCAATATTGTTTGGCCTTATGGACAAGGTGGGACTTATCGAGCTGGTGGAAATGTTGGAGAGGGAGGTTTGCCCGATTTCAATGTTACCACCCTTCCTTTGGCCCAGCGTGTACATTTTCCTACACGTCCACCACTTCCCGGTAACAATACTGGCGTTTCGGGATATTACACCCCGGTAGCGTATCAGGGTGCCTTCAGCTTCCCTTCCAATCAGGTTCCTGCCATTGCTCCAGATACCTTGAAAATGACGGGGAATACGGGAGAGATTAGTTTCACTCCAACGAACCAAGGTGGATATGTGGTGGCGATCGAATGTTCCGAATACCGAGTAGATCGTGTAAATAATACGGTTACCTACCTGGGTTCAACCCGCCGCGATTTGCAGTTCTTTTTTGATGCGAGTTGTACCCTTAACAATGCTCCTCAAGTTTTCGTGACCGATAGTTTTACATTGCAAGTGGGTGATACTCTAGATTTCAATGCGGTTGGGGTAGATTTCGATCCTACTCGAGATACTGTTATTATGAGTATTTCTGGGGATATTGTTGGAGCAGGCTCCGGTAAAGCCAGTGTTACCATCACGCCAGGTCCAAGTCAGGCAGTAATGAATATTCGATGGATTCCGAATTGCACCTTTGCACGAACAGCACCTTATTTTCTTATCATTACTGCCAAAGATAGTATTTGTGCAGTCACTCAAAAAACAGTCTTTATTCGAGTTCTCCCCAAGGATATCATCTTACCTCCCAACTTGCGATGCGTTTCGGTACTGGGTGATGATTCCATATCTTTATCGTGGCTTCGTACAACTTCGTCATCGGTTGATTTTGGGAAATATTACATCTACCGAAATGAAAATGGAGGAGCATTTTCTTTGTTGGATTCTGTTTCATCTAGAAATACCCAATCCTATTTAGATCTAAGAGTTTCCCAAGCTGATACCAGTCGAATTTACGGATATTTTATGCTATCTGTGAATAGTTGTGGGGAGCCTGGACTTACTACAGATACGCTTTATTCTCTTTTGCCTGTGGTACAAAAGGTAAGTACAACCCAGTTTCGAGTAACATGGAATGAATTAACCACGGCTATTGGAAAGCGGTACGGTAAAATTTACCGTTTGTACGAAGATCGAGGTTCGGGTTTTGTTTTAGTGCAAACAAGTACAGCACGGTCGTACACCAGTTCGGGATGTAATTTCAGGATAAAGTATAAAATCGAAACGTCGGATAGCCAAACGACATGCATCTCAACCGGGTTATCGCGTTGGTACAATTTGAAAGATACGGTTCGTCCTAGCACTCCGGTCATTACTTTGTTTTCGGTGGATGGAACAGGAAAATCAACCATCACCATTCAAAAATCTGATAGTCTTGATGCCATTCGATATCTGATTTATCGCAGTTCCAATGGCGGTACATATAGTTTAATTGATTCGGTAAGTCAACCGGGGGGTATTGGCACCTTTGTGTACCGAGATGCAACGTCGAACCCAGCTTCGATTAAATATTGTTACAAAGTTGCTGCGCGAGATTCGTGTGGAAATTTAAGTTTTCAATCGGCCGAGAATTGTGGTATTAAGTTAACTGGAATTCCTGGGCACTTCTCATCGATTCTTTCTTGGACACCTTTTGCTAGTCCGTTACTTACGGGTTATGTATTGCAGCGATTGAATGGTTCCAACTGGCTAACCATTGGCACTTTTCCCACCACACAACTTGGCTTTGTAGATACGCCAAGGGCCTGTGGGGTTTCCAATACCTATCGGGTTTTTGGGACGTATGGCCCAACAGATAGTTCTTTCAGTAACGCAGTAATTGTTATTCCTGTAGATACCATCAAACCCATTTCCCCACGGTTGATGGTTGTGTCTGCAGTAGCGAATGATTCCAACCAAATTACATTCATTCGTTCCAACGATCCAAGGGTTAAATTACAGCGTTTGCAGGTAAGTGTGAATGGTGGGGTGTTTAACAACTTAACAGCCTTCACATCACCTTTAACAGACACCCTCCGCTTTTGGCATACGGGGTTAAACAATTCAACTTCTAGCTATTGTTATCGTGTTTTAGCCTTCGATTCTTGCTCTAACAATGCTTCCATTCCTTTAGATACCCATTGTGTTACCCAACTTTTGGTTACACCAGGAAGCCGTCAAAATATTTTATCCTGGCCAAAATATCCTTTTCTCAATGCAGATAGTGTTGTAGTAGAACGTTTGGATACCGGTTGGAAAACGTGGTCAACTCTTCCAGGTTCTGCAATTTCATTTAATGATACCGGTTTAATTTGCAATACATCTTATACTTATCGCATTAAATCATTTTCTTCTCCATTTGTTGCCATTTCAACGGTTCGCAGTGGAACGGTGTTTGATACCACCCGTCCAACAGCACCCTGGATCAATAGTATGTCGTACCTAAACGACACCATGACGGTATTTATTCCAACGCAATTTGACGTTGCTGGTATTAATGTTTATTTCAAAACCAATGGAGGGCCGCCATCCTTATTGAGGAAATTCTTCAAAACCAATAATTCTTCCAATGTTCGGATTATTTTGCCAGCCTTGAGTTCGGATGTTGACACCTTTGAATTTTACGTAACAAGTTTTGATAGTTGTTCTGGTTTAGAATCGGAACCAAGCCCAACCTATTTTCCCATTCATCTGCGAGGAATTGGTGGACTTTACACGGCAAATTTATCGTTTAATTCCCCCATTATTCCCTCTCGAAATACCATTCCATATTCTCAAGTTGTCCTCGAACGTTTTGTTCATCCTTTATTAGGTTGGCAAGCTATTCGACCACTTTCTCCATCAGGCTCTGGATTTAATTCCCTGATCGATACGGTTCCAGAATACATCGTAAATCCGAGTAACTATTTAGACACCATTGATATCTTTTGTGGCCAAGCAATTTTGTATCGCGTTTCCTATGTAGTGAATGTGCGCACCCCAGTTACAGTATATTCCAATGAATTGGAGGTTTATCCTGGCGACACATTTTACCCCAACAATGTCAATATCATTTATTTGTCGACCAAAGGAAACGATTCCATAGAGGTTCAATGGAAGAAACATATTCGTCCAACGGTTACCAAATACGTGGTGTTTATTTCTCAAAATGGTGGACCCTTTGTTTCTGTAGATACGATTTTGAATAATTTACCTTTCGTTTATTTCAAACGATATGGTCGATATAACATGACCAATTCTCAAATTTCGGTTCGCATTTCTGCCTATGATTCTTGTTCTGGCAAGTGGTCTAGAAATTTTGAAACCCATACGCATTCTTTTTTAACTGGAACTTCGCTTCCCGGAAGAAAAACAGCCGTATTAAATTGGCGCCCTTACCGAGGTTATGTTGCTGGGTTTCGATATAAAATCATTCGAATGGATCCTGGAAATGGCGTTTCCTCGGTCATTGCCAATGTTTTGGATACGTTTTACACCGACACGACAATGGCGTGCAATAATCCGATCAACTACACCATTTTTATCGATGAAATTAATGGAGATGGAGGTTCGGGATATACCAACACCATCACCCTTGTTGGAACAGATACTATTGCGCCCAGTAAGCCTTCTATCTTAAGTGCCTCTGTACGAGGGTTTAATCAGATTGAAATTTATCCCAACACGAATTTTCAAGACATTGATAGTTTCGAAGTTTTTGGAAAAACGAAATTCAGGATGTGGGTTTCTTTAGGCCTTTACAAGGCTCAATCCATAATTACCGTTAATTTAGGACCAACACAAGATTCAATCTTATGTGTTCGAATGGTTGGACTTGATTCTTGTGCCAACAACCGATCGGTTTCTTCGGATGAACATTGCCTAATGCAGTTAACAGGAAGTCCTCAAAACCTATCCAATCAGTTAAATTGGACACCCTACACGGGGATCAATGCCGCCAATAAAATCCATTTAGTTCAAGAATTTTCTTCAGGTACTTGGTTGGTTCTCGATACCCTTCCTTCAACAACCTTCCAATATGTGCATACCAATTTGCCATGTGGTAACGCAAGAGTATATCGAATAACGTATTTCGATACCATTAGCCGAGTGTTTTCTCATTCAGATACCATTTCCCTGATCCCCTTTGATGTTACTCGCCCCGATGTTCCAGAAATAAATTTTGCTACAGTTCTAGATCAGAACACCATTCAATTGGATTGGACTCCAAGCACATCGCCCGACGTAAATCGTTATGAGATATGGAAATCTCCCCTAGGAACCAACAATTGGGTTTTGGATCAAGTCGTTTTCTACAACGATTCAACGCAAGTTTTTGGAAATACGGTTGATACCATTTGGTCGTTCCGTTTGGTAGCCATTGATAGTTGTGGCAACAACCGAAGCGATACATCGTTGGTTCATACCGTTGCCAACATTCAAGGCATTGCCCAAAATCTACAATTGACTCTCTATTTAAGCAATTACCGTTCTACCCGTAATTTTACCATGGGTTTGGAAGAGTATTCTACGGTTAACGGATGGATTGGTGTTTCATCATTTACTGGGTTGACCGATACGTTGGTCATTAATAATTTACCTTGTAACCAACCATTCACGTATCGATTGCATATTATGGACTCGTTGGGTAATTCATTTGCTTACTCTGATTCCATTCAGCTTGTTCCCTTTGATACGATTACTCCACTTCAACCGGTTGTTGATTTTGTAAGCACCAACGGAATTGATTCCATCTCTTTATCTTGGAGTGCAAGTCGCTCATTGAATGTAAAGAATTACCACATTTATGGTGCACCTTATGGTACACCCGTGGCATTTTTAGATTCCGTTCCCGATACGGTTTTAAATTATTCCTTTTTAGCGAATAATACCTCTTCCCCTTGGGTAATTTACGTACTTGCAAAAAATTACTGCAACGAAAAATTATCTAGTTTTGATGATTCGGTGGTTACGTTTCATCCACAGCTTTCTCAATCGGGTTGTAATAAAGCCATTCGAATCGACTGGTCGTTAGGTAAGTTTGAATTTCGTATTGGAAACGATAGCATCACCATTTATAGAGGTACTTCGGCCAATAACCTATCGCCACTTCTGAATGTATCCCCCGGAACAACCCAATTTATGGATACCACGGTTCAGTTTGGAGCGAGGTATTTTTACCAAATCAAGGTGAATGATCTAAATTATCGTAATTATTCCCTTTCGTTTATTTCCAACGACAGTATCATTCCATTGGCAAAACCCAGTGTTTTGGCTGCATCGGTGGTAAAAACAGATCTTGCTAACGGTGCCATTGAGGTTAAATGGACGCCCATTCAACCTATTCCACAGTCGAAAAACGTACTTATTTATAGTTCTACATCCATCAATGGACCTCAAACACTATTGGGCAGATTTGCCCGAACGGACAGTTTCTTTGTTTGGAATGGTATTAATACTGAAACTCAGTCGTATTATTTCCATGCCTATTTGGAAGATTCATGCGGGTTTGTTTCTGAATCTAACGCACCGCACCGCGACATCGATTTTTCGGTGAGTAATGCCCAATTGGTGAATCAAATGAATTGGAATCATTACGAAGGCGTTCCGGTTACTTCGTATCAGATTGAAATATTGAATGGAACAACTTGGAGTGTTTTTGATGTAGTTAACGGGAATCAAAATGCTTACACACGTTTTCCAGCACCATGTAATAATCAAATTACCTATCGTTTGGGCGCTAATTTAAGCAATGGCTTGGTAAGTTATTCCGATACGGTTACCGTTCGTGTGATTGATAATGTTGTTCCTGATACGGCATTTATTTCCCAAGCAACGGTTTTAAATGATTCGGTTGTTCAACTCACGTTTACCATGGCTGGAGCTTCTGATATTTATGGATACTCCATTCAACAATCTTTAAATGGCAATGCAGCTACGAGCATCCAATTTGTGCCTCAAGGTACGGTTGGGACAACCGTTACCATTTTTGATACGATTAATACCCTTTCTAATCGAATCTGTTATTCGGTTCTTACCCAAGATAGCTGCTTGAACGTATCGAAAGGCGATGATTTTTGTGTGATTCAGTTGGAAGGCCTCGCCGAAAACCTTCAAAATACGCTTCGATGGAGGCCTTTTGCCGGTTACTCTATTCAAACGTATGAGGTGGCCGAATGGAATGGATCTGCATGGATCACCTTGGCCACCCAAGCGGGAACCGATACCGACTTCGTTCATACGCCCCTCAATTGTAACCAAACCCGTCATTATCAAATCAAAGGAATCAGCAATAATCCAACTTTATTCAATTTCTCCGATACCTTGCAATTAACACCCTTCGATACGGTTCCACCGGTGGCACCAACCATTTTAGGGGCTTCCGTTGTGGCCAATGGAGGCATTCAATTGGATTGGTTGCCCGTAGGTGGTGACGTTCGCTCCTATGAAATTTGGATGAAATCTTCCGGATCCCCTAATTTCACTACGCTCGGAGTTGTTGGAGCTGTTTCTTCTTTCCAAATCACAGGGTTGAATACCCTCGATTCTGCATACTGTTTCTACCTCATTGCTTTGGACACCTGTGCTTCCAATCGTTCTTTACCAAGCATCGTTCATTGTGTTTCACAACTTCAAGGGGTAGCCCAAAATCTACAAAATACACTCAATTGGAATGTTTATTCGGGTTCAATTCCATCAAAAACAAAAGTTCAAATTTTCCAAGGAGGATGGAATGACTTGGATTCGCTTCCAGGTTTGGCATCCAATTATGTGCACGATAGTTTGCCGTGCCGAGTACCGGTGATCTACCGTTTGAAGATGGAATTCCCCAATGGCTATTTTTCCTATTCAGATTCCATTACCTTGACACCCTTTGATACGATTCCTCCCGCTCAGCCCACCATTTTAAGGGCATCGGTACTTTCCAATTCGTCGGTTCAAATTACTTGGGCTCTCGGAAATGCCGATATCGGAAACTATGAAATTTGGGTAAAATCTGCCAACCAAGCTAACTTCACTTTGGCCCAAACCGTAGGTGCCGTTACATCGGGAATTGTAACAGGTTTAAATACAACCGATAGTTCGTACTGCTTCCGATTGGTTGCCTTGGATACGTGCTCAAATAATCGCTCAACCTTTTCGATTGACGAATGCGCTATACAATTACAAGGCTTCGAACAAAACTTGCAAACAACCCTTTCTTGGTCGGCCTATTCCACCTTCTCGGGAGTTGCTAAATATTACATTCAAACCCGAAATGCTGGAAGTTGGACAACCATCGATAGTACTTCCTCAACCTCCTTTATCCATCGAAATGTTCCTTGTTTAACGGCCATTCATTACCGAATCATGGCGGTGTATCCGGTGGCCGATACATCGTTCTCAGATACTCTTGTTCTAGTTCCTTTCGATACCATCAAACCGGTATCAACCTTGTTAACCAGCGCTTCGGTTCAAGAAAATGGATCCATTACCGTGCGCTGGAACCCTTCTGCCAGCCCAGATGTTCGATTCCACGATGTGTATCGCGCACCCATGGGCTCCACGGCCTTCGTGTTGGTTGGAACTGCTACAGATGTAGATACCTTTAACGATGCTACCGTAACCAATGTTGGATCACAACGATATACCTATAACGTTGTAGCCATCGATTCATGTAACATGAATAACCGTTCTGCGGAATCAAACGCGCATACCACCTTCGATCTCTCGGTAAGTAGCGGTGCTTGTCAACCAGCTGTAACCTTGAAATGGACATCTTACCCTTCCTTTACCAATGGATTATTGCGCTATCGAGTTTGGAGAAGTGCAGGTGGTCCGTGGACTTTGGTGGATTCCGTGGCTGCATCAGATACCGATTTCATCGATTACACGGTTAATCCTCGTTTCTCCTATTGCTATCAAGTTGAAGCCGTTTCGAACGGACAATCGTATCTCGCTACTTCCGATACTTCTTGTCAGGTGCCAAGATTATTCCCCAATCCGAATCCTACCACCATGTTTGGAATAACGACCACCACCACGGGGGTTGCCAATGGCCAAACCAAAATTACTTGGAACCGATTCCCAGTTACAGATTCTTTGGCTCGAGGGTATGTGATATATCATAGCACTTCGGGAGTTTGGCCTTACGCGCCCATCGCAACGATTTCCCGACCCAATGACACGGTTTTCTTCCATAATAACATCAATACGCAAGATTCAACCCATTATTACACGGTAAAAGTCATTGATACGTGCGGGGCACAATCGGATTCTGCCGCTCCTTTCCGCACCATCAACTTAAATTTAACCATTGGCAATGGGGCTATGGTGTTGGATTGGTTGCCGGTATTGAACGATACTGTCAATGGTTATGAAATTGAACGCTCTTCCAATGGATTGCCCTTGGTGCCGATCACCATTTTAACGCCATCCACCACTCAGTTCATCGACAGTGCAGTTTCTTGCGGTACTCGGTATAGCTACCGCGTAAAGGGCTTGTATTCGTTGAAACCGAACTTTACCACCTTCTCTGATAGTGTTTCGGGAATTGCCCGAGATACCATTCCACCCGATGTTTCAATCGTTGAAATGGCAAGTGTTCTTGTTCCGAATCGAAATGGGCAAATTGAACTTTCTTTCTATAGCCCAACCCAACAGAATCGAAGCGGTTACAACATTTACCGTAAATCTGGAAATGGAGCGTGGTCATTGTTGAGAACATTCAATACCACGGCATTCGGTTTGATCAATACCACCGATTTTGGAGTAAATACCTTGGATAGCACCTATCAATACCGAATTACAAGTTTGGATAGTTGCGGTAATGAATCTCAATTTGGCGAAATTCATAGCCCTTCCAACATTTCGGTTACTGCCGTAAGCCAAGCCAACAATATTTCTTGGACAGCTTATCAAGGATTTGATTCATTGATCTATCGCCTCGAGCGGAGCATCAATGGAGGGAATTTCCAGTTCTATTACGATCTTACAGGAACCTCCTACACCGATTCATCTGTAAAATGTGATACCCAATATACCTATCGGGTGAAAGTGTACGACATTCAAAATCCAACGGTGATTTCCTTAAGTGATACAGCCACAGTAATTGGAATTGATTTAACTGTTCCTGCAACTCCGGTTCTCGGTGTTGTTTCGGTAACCAATACCAATCCGTTCGGTGGAACCGTTCAAGTAAATTTTGCCGCTAGTACATCCACCGATGTTCGTTACCATATCCTGGAACGACGTACCGCCAATTCCTCCAATTGGTCGGTTCGAGCTCGAATTCCGGCAGGAGGATCTACCGTCTTTAACGATTTTGGAAATACGTCCGACAGCATTTACGTGTACCGAGTTTATGCCATCGATACCTGCGGAAACGTTTCTCCATATTCGACGGAACACGCCTTCGTGCATCTGGAAACAACACCTTTGAATGAATCGATGCAGTTGAATTGGTCGCGTTACGTTGGTTTCCCTGTTGGAAAGTACGATGTGGTTCGCGATGGAATCGTGATTGCTTCTTTCTTAGGTGGAAACGACACCAGCATGATTGATACCCAATTGATTTGTACCCAAACGTATCAGTATTTCATCCGAACGTATGGCCTAGATCAATTAACGACCTCTCTTTCGAACGTGGAGAACAATTCGCCCTTCGATACCACCGCTCCTCTGAACACCTATTTGCAGGTTGCTACCGTTGAGCGTGGCGATGCTGCAAACAAAATTACTTTCCGTGCAAGTACATCTTTTGATGTGCGCACCTACCAAATTTGGAGAAGAACCAACGGGGCTGGTGCTCCGGTTGTGGTTTACCAAACCAATAGCCCCGTTGTAGGATTTACCACGATTGTCGATTCGTTGAACGTGAAAGCCGATGCCGAATTCTATTGTTATAGCATTGTTGCTTTCGACTATTGTGGAAACCAAAGTCCAGAAAGTAATTTGGGCTGTACCATGTTGGCCAAAGCCACCTACTCCAATTTGAAGTCTACCATTACGTGGACGCCTTACAGCCAATGGTGGACCGGTGTTGATCACTATGAGGTGGAGCGAACCACCGATGGAACAAATTGGATTCAGGTTGCGAATGTGGCCCCTAACGTGAATAAGTTCATCGATGAAGATTTGCCAGCCGATGCCGGCCAACTTTGTTACCGGGTAATGGCTGTTGAAGCCGCAGGTAATTTCAATGAAAAATCCTATTCCAACACCGCATGCGTGGTTCCTGAGCCGGTGGTTCATATTCCAACAGCGTTCTCTCCGGGAACTTCTGCTGGGCTGAATGATAATTTCGGACCCGTTGCGGCCTTCTACGATCAATTTGAATTGACCATTTTCAACCGTTGGGGAGAAAAGGTTTTCGAAGGAAAATCGAAGAATGAACGGTGGGATGGAAAACACAAAGGCGAATTGGTTCAAACCGGAGTTTACGTGTACCAATTGATTGTGTATGATTTTAACGGTAAACCGTACCGATTCCAGGGAACTCTTTCGGTTGTACGATGAAAATTGTGATTGCTGGAGGTTCCGGATTTGTAGGCCAAGCCTTGGTGAAGGAGCTTCTTGCGCAACAACATCAGGTTGAAATTATTTCTCGAAAAACCCATGGAAATTGGGATTCAGCAGAAGTGCTGGATCCCAATTTTGTTTCCGAGGTAGATGTGATCATCAATCTGGCTGGGGCGGGAATAGCCGATCGTCGGTGGTCTGCCGAACGTAAATCGGAAATCATTCAATCTCGGGTGCAGACCACCCAAAAATGGGTTGATTTGCTTCAATCCGTTCAACATCCAGTAACATTCATTCAGGCGTCGGCCGTAGGGTATTACGGAAGTGAAATCCATCTTCCACCGGCCGATGAGGAAACATCCGCAGGAGATGATTTTTTATCGGAAGTTTGTATCAAGTGGGAAGCACCTTTATCGTCCCTATCAAATCCAAACGTTCGGTGGTGCATCACACGATTTGGAGTGGTAACCGATGCCGGTGGGGGAGCCTTAAAAAAAATGTTGCCCCTTTATCGCTTGGGTTTGGGTTCCGCCATCGCGCCCGGGAATCAGTGGATGAATCCGGTTTCTCTCGAATCGGTTGTAAATGTGGTGATTCAACTGATTCAGCACCCCGAGTATTCCGGTGTTTTCAATGTAGTTCAGCCACTTAATTATACGGCCGA
>JAIYBD010000254.1 GCA_027488715.1 Bacteroidota bacterium
AACGGAATCTCCAGAACAAATGAGTTTCGAAGAACCGGCATTAGCTTGGGGAGCTACCAATCGAAGGGTTCCGTTGCAAATGTCGTAAATCTGTGAATTGGAGATATCCCTTACCCGAATGAGATAATTATTTGAATTAAGGTTAGGAACAGTCCAGTTATACGATCCAACGTTAGGTTGATTGGTTGCTAATGCAACCCAGGATGTTCCTGCATTGGCCGAATATTCCAAAACAACGTTTCCTACGGTACCACTAGCCGTCCAAGAAATAGGAACAACTTGGCAAGCCAAATAGGTATTTCCGCCGATTGGATTATTCAAGGTTAGCGCATTGGGAACTTGAGCAATGGAGAATGAAATGGAGGTAAGCGATTGCTTACAGGTATTTTGAAAATCGGTAATTCGAATTAAAGCAGAAGTACTGGCAATGTTGGGAACGGTCCAAGCAAACGTATTATTTCCGATGAAGGTATTTGCAGCGATGATGGTCCATGTAGAACCATTATTAAGTGAATACTCAATGTTGTAATAATCGGAAGTCAACGTATCCCACCAAGTAATATTTCGAATTGTACCGCCAACGAATACGCCGCCGTAAGCCGGCTCAATGAGACGAATGGCGGGGAATATGGTAAAGGCAGAATCGCTCACATCAAATTTGGCGGCATTGTTTGCATCAGAAACACGAACCAAACAAGAATTTCTACCATCCAAATTGGGAACCAACCAGTTGTAGTTAACCTCCATTGTGGCGAAGTACTGGCTAGCCGTAATCATATTCCAAGAAACTCCGTTATTCAAAGAGTATTCCATTTTGATGTAATTGCTGGCCCCACCTCGATTGAAGGAAATGGTGGTAAAGGTACATCCTCCCACGAATTCCATTCCATCTGGAGCGGTAACCGTAATGGGTTTACGAATGGTAAACACGGCATTCGAAACATCGGTAACGGAAGGATTGTTGTAATCGCTAATTCGAATGAGGGCTTGGTTCGTATAAACGGCCGGAATGGAACTCCACAAATAACTTCCAGTGTTGTTCGTTGCATTCACAATGGTTGTCCAAATTCTTCCACTGTCCAAAGAGTATTCAATTTTCGTAAACGATCCAGTAACATATTGAGAGGTCCAATAAATGTAGCTGGATGCTCCTGAATAAAAAACTTCTCCTCCATTTGGGGTAGTAACGGTGTACGTTGGAATTCCCGGTAAAATGGTAAAGAAGATGTTATTGATTGCTTGTTTACACGTGTTACTGAAATCACTCACGCGTATAACCGCTTGGGAAGTAGGTAAATTGGGAATCAACCATGCGTAAGAAGTCCCATAAACGCTTGTGGTAATGGTATTCCAGTTTACGCCTCCATTGGTGGAATATTCCAACGTATATCTTCCAGAAACAGAATTATTCCCAGCCCAACTGATGGTTTGGTACGTTCCGGCCCTCCATTGTTCCCCTCCCAATGGGGCATTCAACGCGATGGCATAATCGGGAACAATCGTAAATGGAACATCGGTTACGTCAAAACGGGAAGGAACATTCGGATCGCTAACGCGGATCAATGCATTGGAGGATGCCTGATTTGGAACTTGCCAATAATAACTAGCACTTGTACCATAACCGGTGTAGGTATTGGCAGAAATTACATTCCAAGTACTTCCGTTGTCAATCGAATAATCCAATTTTACATAACCCAACGCCGAACTTTTGTTGAAGTAAAGGTACTGGTAGGAACAACCCTGCCAACTTTGACCGCCATTCGGTGTAGTTACCGTAAAGTAAGGGTAAATGGTAAAGGTGTTGTTTGATGTATCGGCAATTTGTGGGAAGGATGTTAGGCTGATTCGCACCAATGCCTGGGTGGTTGGAGCATCAGGAACGGTCCAAGAATAATTAAAGGTAGAACTCGAAATACTTGAAGAAATGGTCGTCCAATTGGAGCCACCATTGGTGCTGTATTCCAATTTGATATTGCTGGTAGGTAAATAACTGGATGTCCATGAAATGGAAACAGCAGTTCCCGGAAATAATCCTTCACCTCCGTTAGGATAATTAACCCTTAGGGTTGGAGTGGCCGCAGTAATGGAGAAAGACTGATCGGAAACGGCATTTTTACACGTGTTGAAATAATCCGTAATCCTTACCCTAGCTGTGGTTGTAGGAGTATTCGGCAATAACCAAAAATAAGATGTATTGTAGGTTGAACTGGTTAATAAGGTCCAAGTTAGCCCATTATTGATGGAATACTCTACCCGATACCTTCCTGAAACGCTAGCATTTCCAGCCCAGGTAATGTTTTGGTATGTTCCACCCTGCCAGATTTCGCCCCCATTCGGGGTATTTAAAACAATGGAAGAATCCCCTCGAACAACGATGGGATAATCTGTAACATCTAAACGAGTCGTTGGGTTATTTACATCACTAACTCTTAAAAACAAATTATTGGTAAACAAACTTGGAACCGCCCAAAGAATAGAAGCTGACGTACTTCCTCCTACATAATAACTACTACTAAAGGTTGTCCAAGTTGCCATGCTATCTGTAGAATAATCCACCTTTACAGAAGTAATAACGGGACTTTTTTCAAAGTAAATGTATTGATTCGAGCAAGAAGGATAAGAAAGACCTGGAGTTATTGGAGATGTAATGGTTAAGAACGGACGAATGGTGAAAACGGCATTGGATGTATCCATCACATTGGGCAAAGAAGAAGAGGATATTCGAACCAAAGCTCTAGTGGTAGGGATATTGGGAACAGACCAATTGTAAAAACCAGTGCTTAAACTGGTATTGGTAACAATGGTTGTCCAATTGGCTCCACTATCGGTGGAGTATTCCAGTTTAACAAAACTTCCCGGCACATAGTTGTTCGACCAATAGATGCCCACGGCTGTGCCTGGATACAACTGCTCTCCACCATTCGGTGATGAAATGAACAATTGAGGAGTAGCGGCTGTTATGGTAAAATTCTGAGCTGAAACCGCATTTTTACAGCTATTGAAAAAATCTGTCACCCTAATTTTTGCCGAAGTAGTTGGCAAGTTTGGAACCAGCCAATAAAACGAGTTATTGTAGGTAGAGGTGGTAATACTGGTCCACGTTGTTCCACCATTAATGGAATACTCCAACGAATAACGTCCAGAAACAGATGTATTTCCTGCCCAACTGATGGTTTGGTAGGTCCCTCCCTGCCACGTTTCTCCACCATTGGGCGAATTGATCACAATACTCTGATCGCCCAAAATTTGAAATACAGCGTCGCTTACATCAAAACGAGAGGGAGCACTTGGATCAGAAACGCGAATCAAGGCATTGTTGGTGGCCAGGTTGGGAACCGGACTCCAATAAAAACTTCCGCTGTTCCCAAACCCAACATAGGTATTGGCGGTAATCACATTCCAAGTTAAACCACTATCCAACGAATAATCCAATTTTACACTTCCAATGGCACTCGATTTATTGAAGTAGATGTATTGGTTAGAACAACCCTGCCACGATTGTCCACCATTCGGGGTGGTTACCGTAAAATACGGAATAACTGTAAACGTAGCATTGGACGTATCGGCTATTGATGGAAACGATGTTAATGAAACCTTCACCAACATGCGCGAAGAATTCGCGTTGGGAACGGTCCAAGCGAAGCTCGTGGCGGTGCTGGAAACAACAGAAGATAAAACGGTCCAACTGGCACCGCTATCAGCAGAATATTCAATCTTGAAATTGGATGCGGGCAAATAAAGTCCGTACCAAGAAATAGAAACCGAGGAACCGGGCGACAATTGCTCTCCCCCGTTCGGATAAGTTACATATAACTGCGGTGTGGCAGCAGTAATGGTAAAATTCTGAGCTGAAACCGCATTTTTGCAGGAATTGAAATAATCCGATACTCGAATTCTTGCCGAAGTAGTTGGCAAATTGGGCAACAACCAGTTAAATGAAGTACTATAGGTTGATGAAGTTATAGTAGTCCAAGTTGTTCCACCATTGATGGAATATTCCACGGTGTACCTTCCTGAAACAGAAGTGTTTCCTGCCCAGCTGATGGTTTGGTAGGTCCCTCCTTGCCAGGTTTCTCCTCCATTGGGAGAATTAAGAACAATACTTTGATCTCCAACCATTTGAAAAACGACATCACTAATGTCGAATCTTGAAGGGACATTCACATCAGAAACGCGAATCAACGCATTATTCGAAGGAGCATTGGGCAGTGGACTCCAATAATAGCTTCCGGTTGTTCCATATCCAACATAGGTATTTGCGATGATGGGTAACCAAGTCCTTCCGCTATCCAATGAATAGTCCAATTTAACGGATCCAATTGCACTTGATTTGTTGAAATAAATGTACTGACTTGAGCAACCTTGCCACGATTGACCACCGTTCGGAGTAGTTATCGTAAAAAATGGAGTAATCGTAAATGTTGCATTGGACGTATCCATCACTTGGGTTTGGGTAGTCGAAGAAACCCGTACCCAAGCCCGATTCGTGGGAATATTGGGAACCGTCCAAGCATATGAACCTGCTGTTAAACTGGTATTTCCGATGATGGTCGTCCAATTGACTCCACTATCCACCGAATATTCCAATTTCACAAAGCTTCCCGAAAGGTAATTGCTATTCCAGGAAATGGAAACCGAGGAGCCGGGCGACAACTGCTCTCCACCATTGGGATAGGTTAAATACAACTGCGGGGTGGCGGGCGTAATAGTAAACGGTGCTGGAGAAACGGTGTTTTTACAGGTATTGTTGTAATCCTCTACCCGAATCAAGGCTCCAGAAGAAGGTAGATTCGGAACCAACCATGAGTAAGAATTAGAATAGGTACTTCCAATAATGGTGGTCCATGTTTGTCCATTGTTGGTGCTGTAATACACCGAATACCTTCCAGAAACGGTATTATTCCCGGCCCAACTGATCACTTGGGTGGTTCCGCCTTGCCAAACCTCACCACCAATGGGTGAATTCAAAACAATACTGGTATCTCCAACGATGGTAAAATCGTTATCAGAAATGTCAAAACGCGTGGCATTGTTCGGATCCGAAACCCGAATTCTAGCCGTAGTCGAGGGTAAATCTGGCACACTCCACAAGTAACTACCCGTGGTACCAAAGCCTGTGTAATATGCGCTAGAAATCAATAACCATGATTGTCCGCTATTCAGGGAGTACTCTAGTTTAACCGAACTAATAGAAGCACTTTTATTAAAAGTGATGTATTGGTTGGTACATGCATTCCATGAAATTCTAGATGCATTTGGGGTGGTAATTGTAAAAAATGGAGGGATTGTAAATACACCTGAATACCCCACCACATTGGTATCGTTCGTTGCAGCCACCTTGATTATCGCTCGATTCGATGGCGTATTGGGAATCATCCATGTTGGAACATTTCCTCCACTGACACCTGTTGTATAGCCGGAATACAATCTAGACCAGGTCATTCCGCTATCCAACGAAATAGAAATATGAACCGTGTTGGAAAGTAGATAAGAATTGGACCATGAAATGGTTTGCCCTGTTCCAATAGTCCAAACAGCCCCTTGCCAAGGAGCATTTACTGTAATGTTTGGCGTTGCTGCCGTGATGGTAAACAGATTATCGGAAACATCTCCTCGGCAGGTACTATTGATGTCTCTCACACGAATCATGGCCGTGGTGGATGGTGTATTCGGTACCAACCAATAATAAGAATTGTTGGTTGTGGTTGCTATAGAAGTCCACGTTACCCCTGCATTGGTCGAATACTCAACTTGGTAAGTACTTGATCCAGAACTAACCACCCAAGAAATATTTTGATAAGTACCTCCTTGCCATACTTCACCACCATTGGGACTATTTAATACCAAGGCCGGGGTAATGGTAAAAACCGTGTTACTTTGGTCAATGATGTTGGTATCTACAGCATCCCTTACTCGAATCAAGGCTTGACTTGTGCTGATATTGGGGACTGTCCAGGTAAAAACACCCCCATTGTACTGAATGTTCGTAGCCAAAGAAGCCCATGAAGTTCCATTGTTAACCGAATAATCGATATAAAAATAATTGGAGGTCCCGGTCGCTGTCCAACGGATGTTGTAGTTACTGCATCCTGCCAAAGTTTCCCCACCGTTGGGAGCCAAAACTGTAATGTTTTGCGTAAAACCAGTGGAGAAAAATAAAAATGATAGAAAAAATGCAAAGACAATGGAAAAATGTCTCATAAGGTTGATTTAGATTCATACCAAATTTACGAATTAAATTCAAAACAACCTTAATCTATTGCGAAATATGACCAATCAAGGCATCAATAAACTCCCGTCTCCAAAACTCAAAAATCGATAATCGTTTGCTAAGGCATGATCATAAATTTTTCTCCAATCCTCGCCAACCAAACTGGAAATGAGGAGGAGTAAGGTGCTTTGAGATTGGTGAAAATTGGTAATGATTCCTTTGGCTACCCGACATCGATACCCTGGTGCAATGATCAAAGCTGTAGGAACCGAAATTTGTTTAACCTTTTCTTTTTGCATCCACATTAAAAGTGACTGAAAAACGTCTCTAAACGGCCTATTTTCGTCAAAATCATAGGGAAACCACTGACTAAATGCTGGTCGTGCATTCGGGTCAAACATCCCTGTATCGCACATGGCACCAATCCAATACAAACTTTCGATCAATCGCAACGAGGTGGTGCCAACAGGAATGATGGGCCCATCGTATTGAATCAGGTATTCCAACCAATCGGTTTTAATCGTAATAACTTCTTCATGCATTTGGTGATGGGCCATGGTTTCAGCCTTTACCGGCAAAAACGTTCCCGCTCCAACATGCAACGTTACTTCCATCGTTCGATGGCCCTGATTCTTCAATCTCCGTAACAAATCCGATGTAAAATGTAAACCAGCTGTAGGTGCAGCAACAGCACCCATTTCCCGCGCAAACACCGTTTGATAGGCTTCCTCATCTTCCTTTGTAGCATTTCGCTTGATGTAAGGCGGCAAAGGGACCTTCCCAACCAATTCTAAAATTTCAGAAAAAGCCATTTCCTTGGGGGTCCATTGGAAAGCAACTTCATGCGTACCATCTACAGCCCCCAAATAATGCGCTTCCAACTCCCAACCATCACCCTTAATAACCGGTACCTCTCCTTTCCACTTCTTTAAATTCCCGATGAAACACCTCCACGTAACCACGCCTTGTTTTTGAAGCCCTTGTTCAATGGAAACACCGGGAGGTGGCCCCAAACAAAATACCTCGATGCTAGCTCCATTTTGATTTTGAAACAAGATTCGCGCTGGCAAAACCCGCGAATTATTGAAAATTAATAAGCTTTTTTCGGGAAGAAGCTCGGGCAACTCAAAGAAAACATGATCCTTGATTTCACCCGAAGCATAGTGCAAGAGTTTACTGGTATCACGATTCTTTTGGGGGAATAGAGCAATTCGCTCTGAAGGAAGATCGTAAGAATAATCAGAGATCTTCAGAAATCTAGGGTCTTGGGACATCGACACAGGTTTTAAGGTCACAAATTTATTGGGAATTTCCTGAAATTCCCTCATCTTTGAACCATGAAAAGAACATTTTTGTTTGGATTTTTAGCTATTATTTTTCTAACCGGATGTAAATGTGGAACCGATATCCCATCGAAATACACCTTTGCTTACGGCGAATGGAGAGGTGCTTTCCAAACCTCAGAAGGTGAACTTCCATTTCTATTTGAAGTAAAACACCTCAATAACGATTCTTTGGAATTTACATTGATCAATGGCAAAGAACGAATTACAACCCGAAACGCCGACATAATCGGCGATTCGTTGATCGCTGAAATTCCCGTTTACGAATCAGTCATCATCGGAAAAATCAAAGGAACGGGGAAAGATACGTTGGAAGGAGTTTGGATTAAAACTGCTTACGACCAAGAAACATCCATCCCATTCAAGGCCGTTTACGGGGGGAAATACTTATTTGCTTCCAGAAATACTCAAATTCCCACCGATATTTCGGGCACCTATGCCACCACCTTTTTTGATTCTGCATCAACCGAACAAGGTATTGGAACATTTGAGCAGGCGGCCCTTGAAATTCGTGGATCTTTCCTCACTCCCACTGGCGATTACCGGTATCTTACGGGGATAGTTGAACGAGATTCGGTATTCATGTCGGGTTTCGACGGGGCATCGGCCTATTTGGTTAAAGGGAAAATTTTTGGAAGTAAAATCTCCGGGAAACTGATTTCGGCTAGCGGTAAGTTTAGGACCTTTGAGGCCATCAAATCTGATCAAGCTGCGATGGAAGAATTAAAAACTGACATTGATCTTCGTCAGCCTATTCAATTCAACCTCCCCAATCACCTTCAGCAAAACCTTGTATATCCATCCGAAAAATACCGCAACAAAGTGGTAATTCTTCAAATTTTGGGAACCTGGTGCCACAATTGCATCGATGAAACTCAATACCTCGCCCAACGGTCGGAAATGTGGAAGAAACAAGGCGTAGAAGTTATCGGCCTAAGTTTTGAACGAACCGATATGGAGGAAAAAGGCCGAGATAACATCCGCCGATTGGTAGAGCGCTTTGATGTAAAATATCCCATTTTGTTGGCTGGAAAACCCAAGCCAGAATCTTTGCAAAAAACCTTCCCCCAAATCAAAGAAATGTTGGGCTATCCTACCACCATTTTAATTGGAAAAGATGGAAAAGTAGCCGATGTTCATGTCGGATTTTCGGGACCTGCAACGGGAAAGTTTTACGAACGTTACAAAGAAGAATTTGAATTGAAAATTGCTAAATTATTGAAATAATGGCCAAAAAGAAACAAGACGCAAGTGAATTTTTAACCGCTTACCTCAATAACTACTCGCCCACCGGATTTGAGTGGCCCGGTCAACAAATTTGGTTGGACTACCTCAAACCCTACATCGACGATTACATGGTAGATGCCTATGGCAATGCGGTGGGTGTCATCAATCCGGGCAAGGCTTATTCGGTGGCCATTGAGGCCCACGCCGACGAAATCAGTTGGTTTGTGAACTACATCACCAAAGAGGGGTACATTTATCTCCGACGAAACGGCGGATCTGATGCCCTCATTGCTCCATCCAAAACCGCCGTTATTCATACGTCCAAAGGAACCGTTCCGGCTATTTTCGGCTGGCCTGCCATTCAT
>JAIYBD010000192.1 GCA_027488715.1 Bacteroidota bacterium
TGTGAGCAAAATGACCGACAATGAGTTAGCGGCTGTTCGAAACATTGAAATTGGATTCGTTTTTCAAACCTTCAACCTGTTGCCCAGAAATACCGCTTTAGAAAATGTAGCATTACCCTTGGTGTATGCTGGGGTAAAGAAGGAAGAGCGAGAAGCGAGAGCGGCTCAAGTTTTAACCATGGTGGGATTGGCCGACCGCATGAGTCACCGCCCCAACGAGTTGAGTGGCGGACAAAGACAGCGCGTGGCGGTGGCCCGAGCGTTGGTGAACAATCCCAGCATTATTTTGGCCGACGAACCAACGGGAAATTTAGATACCAAAACGAGCCATGAAATCATGGCTTTATTTGAAGAAATCCATAAAAACGGAAATACCATCATTCTGGTAACGCACGAGGAAGATATTGCCCAACATGCGAAACGGATCGTGCGTTTGCGCGACGGATTGGTAGCTGAACAATAACAACATGGAAAGCGCAACGATTCACGAAAAAGTTAACCTCGCCCTCGATGCCATTCGGCCATTCTTGCACCGGGACCACGGAGATGTAGAATTGGTTGAAATTACCGACGATTTGGTAGTAAAGGTGAAGTTGCAAGGCAACTGCGTAGATTGTTCCATGAGTGCCATGACCATGAAAATGGGCATTGAAAAAAGCATTCTTCGCGCCATTCCGGAAATAAAAAAAGTAGAAGCCATAAATATTCCCAATCCATCATGATGACTCGTTCCGAATTGGTTCGCCAAATCCAAGCAAAAAAATCGGTTTTGTGCGTGGGTTTAGACCCTGATTTAGCAAAAATTCCGCAGCATTTGTTGTTGGAAGAAGATCCCATTTTTGCCTTCAACAAAGCCATTATTGATGCGACTCACGAATTTGCAGTTGCGTATAAACCCAACATTGCATTTTACGAAAGTTTGGGCGTTAGCGGTTGGACCAGTTTAAGGAAAACCTTGGATTACATTCCAAAAGAGTGTTTCACCATTGCTGATGCGAAGCGAGGAGATATTGGAAATACGTCGGCCATGTATGCTCGAACGTTTTTCTTCACCTATGAATTCGATTCGGTGACCGTAAATCCATACATGGGAAGCGACTCGGTGATGCCATTTTTGGGATTTGATGGAAAATGGGCCATTGTTTTGGGATTGACCTCCAATCCGGGTGCCGAGGATTTCCAGTATTTCAACAGCGGGGAGATGCATTTGTACGAACGGGTGTTGGACAAGTTGAAAGGTTGGGGAACCGAAGATAACTTAATGGTTGTTGTAGGCGCTACGCGTCCGACCGATTTAGCCAGGATTCGTGAAAGGATGCCGCGCCACTTCTTTTTGGTTCCTGGCGTGGGGGCGCAGGGTGGTAATTTGGAGGATGTTTTGAACATGGGATGGATTGAGGGAGAAGGAGGATTGTTGATTAATGCCAGTCGTTCTATTTTGTATGCGAGCGAAGGCAAAGATTTTGCGTTAGCTGCACGAGAGGAAGCGCGCAATGTGCAAGAAGCGATGGAAGCGTGGATGCGCGCGCAATAAAATACCGTTTCGGCGATGCCGAATTTTTTGACTGGTTGGACGAGCTGGCCGATCGATACGAGCGACCAGAGTTCATTCAGAACGATCCTATTCAAGTCCCTCATCGGTTTTCTAAAAAGCAAGATGTAGAAATTGCTGGGTTTTTCGCTTCGCTGTTTGCGTGGGGACAACGGAAAACCATCATCAACAAGGCCAATGAGTTGATGAAACGGATGGATGATGCTCCATATGACTTTTTGTTGAACTCCAATGATGAAGAATGGGCTGTTTTTCGAGGATTTGTTCATCGCACGTTGAATGAAGATGATGTGATGGGGTTGATGGGTTTTTTAAAAAATTGGTATAGCCAACACGAATCGTTGGAATCGGCCTTTTTGATGGACGACAAGGTCAATTGGTCGATGCAAAACGCATTAAAATTGTTTCGTAATCGAGTGAAAAGTTCCGATTGTTTGTTGGCTCGTACTTGGAAGCACGTTCCAAGTGTGGAGAGCGGCAGCACTTGTAAGCGTTTGGTGATGTATTTGAGGTGGATGGTTCGCTCTGCCGAGCGGGGGGTAGATTTCGGAATTTGGCGCGAAATTCCCGCGAATGGGCTACTTCTGCCGTTGGACGTTCACGTTTCGCGGGTGGCTGTGGAGATGGATTTGTTGAAGCAGAAGAACGGTTACCGCTGGGGCGATGTAGAGGAGTTGGGGGATCGGTTGAGTGAAAGAGGGTGTACCGACGTGGTTAAGTACGATTTCGCCTTGTTTGGACTTGCGGTGAATTTGGGTTAAAAATAATTTTAATTTTTTTCTTTTTCCTCTTTGCATTTTTTAAGAAATTCGTTAGATTTGCCTCAATCATGGGTGTACTGTATCCGTACAGTTCTCCTCGTTTTTTGGTTAATGAAGTAAAAACTAACAACTTATATTATGAAAAACAACCATCAACCAACAAGGCGAATGGGCTGGAGGGGACTCTGGCTTTTGTTTGCCATGTGTAGTTTGTTCGGGTTTGAGGCTAGGTCTCAGGCACTGATTCAATTCTACACCCAAAACACGTCGACCACGACGTTTACTCCCATTACCGGTGGGACAGCCTTCACGGGTACTGCATCTTCAGATGACCAGTATTTTATTTCTTCAACCGTGCTTGGAGGGGGATTTACCACTTCTGGTGCCGGGTTTAACATTGGTTTCAATTTTAGCTTCAATGGTTACACGTATGATCGTTTTGGGGTGAATAACAACGGCTGGATTAGTTTGGGCCAAAGCGCAGGCGCTACGGCAGTTAACATGTTGTCATCAAGCGCCTACACACCACTTTCTTCAACCTCGGCGATTTCTCCTGTTCAACTTCGTGCTCGTATTGCAGGATTTGGACGAGATTTGCAAGGACAAACCGGTGCAACCCTTCGTTTTGAAACGATAGGTTCGGCACCCAATCGGGTGTTGGTGGTTCAATGGTTAAATTACAAGAGATACGGTACAACCGGTACGGGTGATAACGTTAACTTACAAA
>JAIYBD010000228.1 GCA_027488715.1 Bacteroidota bacterium
ATCCAGCCCATCACCACGAAAAAAAATACTGCCTTCATAACGCTAGGTTTCATGGGTAAAAATACGGCAAAAAGTTATCTTTGCATCTAGAAAACGACGGAACTCCTTCGTTGGTTTCCTAAAAAAAGTATTCATGGCAAAAGAAATTACATCACGCTCCGAAAACTATTCCCAATGGTACATTGATTTGGTGCGAAAAGCCGGTTTGGCCGACTACACCGAAGTAAAAGGATGCATGGTGATCAAACCGTATGGATTTGGCATTTGGGAGAAAATGCAGCGTGTGCTCGACGATAAATTCAAAGAAACCGGACACGTAAATGCCTATTTCCCTCTTTTCATCCCAAAGTCATTTTTCTCCAAAGAAGCCGCCCACGTGGATGGCTTCGCCAAAGAATGTGCGGTGGTAACGCATTACCGTTTGAGGAACGATGGTACTGGTGGAATTGAAGTAGATCCCGAGGCCAAGCTAGAGGAAGAATTGATCGTTCGTCCCACCTCGGAAACCATCATTTGGAACACCTACCGCGATTGGATTAAAAGTTACCGCGACCTTCCACTTCTCATCAACCAATGGGCCAACGTGGTTCGTTGGGAAATGAGAACCCGTTTGTTCTTGCGCACCACCGAGTTTTTGTGGCAAGAAGGACATACCGCTCACGCAACCCGAGAGGAAGCCGTGGAAGAAGCCGAAAAAATGTTAGAAGTATATGCCGATTTCGCCGAGAATGTCATGGCTGTGCCCGTAGTCAAAGGAATCAAATCGGCCAATGAGCGCTTCGCCGGAGCCTTAGAAACCTATTGCATTGAAGCGCTGATGCAAGACGGAAAAGCCTTGCAGGCGGGTACTTCCCACTTTTTGGGACAGAATTTCGCCAAGGCTTTCGACGTAAAATACACCAACAAAGAAGGAAAAGAAGAATTCGTTTGGGCTACCTCTTGGGGTGTTTCAACCCGCCTCATGGGGGCCTTGATCATGACTCACTCCGACGATGAAGGATTGGTTCTTCCACCTCGATTGGCTCCACTTCAAGTGGTGATGGTTCCCATCTACAAATCGGAAGAGCAGATGGAAGAAGTCCGCGCTTATTTGCAACCGACCATCGATGGACTCAAAAAGCGCGGCATCAGCGTAAAATTTGATGACCGCGATACCCACCGCCCAGGATGGAAATTCGCCGAATACGAAATGACCGGTGTTCCCGTTCGCATCGCTTGCGGAGGCAAAGACAAAGAAAATCAACAAATTGAAATAGCTCGACGCGATACCAAAGAAAAAATGCAGTGGAGCATTGATGGTGCCGTAGATGCCATTGAAAATTTATTGGAAGAGATTCAACAGAACTTGTTCCAACGAGCATTGAATTTCAGAACAGAAAATACTCGAGAAGCCAATTCTTGGGACGAGTTCGTTGCTCTGTTGAAGGAAAAAGGCGGATTCATTTCGGCCCACTGGGACGGTACGCCGGAAACCGAACAAAAAATCAAAGAATTAACCAAGGCAACCATTCGTTGCATTCCGTTGGATCAGAAAAAAGAAACAGGAAATTGTATTCTTACCGGAAATCCATCGGAAGGAAGGGTGCTTTTTGCTTTAGCGTATTAAAAAGAAAACAACATGTATAAAACCCTACAACCCATTTTACAGGCCGAGCTGAAAGAAATCGAAGAAGCCGGTTTGTACAAAAAAGAACGCATCATTACCGGTCCTCAAGGAGCCGACATTACCATTGCTGGCGGACAAGAAGTCGTAAATTTCTGCGCCAATAACTATTTGGGCCTGAGCTCCCACCCGCGCGTGATCGAAGCGGCCAAACGCGCCATCGATACCCATGGATTTGGTATGTCGTCGGTGCGCTTTATTTGCGGAACCCAAGACATTCACAAGGAGTTGGAAGCCAAAATTGCCTCCTTCTACCAAACCGATGATACCATTTTGTATGCGGCCGCATTCGATGCCAATGGGGGAGTTTTCGAACCTCTTTTTAATGAACAAGATGCCATCATTTCCGATTCGTTGAACCACGCTTCCATTATCGATGGGGTGCGTTTGTGCAAAGCGGCTCGCTACCGCTACAACAACAACGATATGGCCGATTTGGAAGCTCGCCTAAAAGAAGCCAAGGCGGCCGGACACCGAAATATCATCATCGTGACCGACGGTGTTTTCTCCATGGACGGTTATGTAGCACAATTGGATAAAATTGCAGCTTTGGCCGATCAATACGAAGCCTTGACCATGGTTGACGAGTGCCACGCAGCTGGATTTATCGGCAAAACAGGTCGTGGAACGCCGGAATTGTGCGGAGTCATGGGGAAAATCGATATTATTACAGGAACCTTGGGCAAAGCCTTGGGTGGAGCCATGGGAGGTTATACCACCGGCCGCAAAGAAATCATCGAAATGTTGCGCCAACGCAGTCGTCCCTATTTATTCTCCAACTCATTGGCGCCTTCCATCGTAGGAGCTTCCATTGAGGTGTTTAACATGCTCACCGAAACCACCGAATTGCGCGATAAATTGGAAGCCAACGTGAATCGATTCAAAGCAGGCGTGAAAGCGGCCGGTTTTGATTTCAAAGACGGCGATAGTGCAATCGTTCCCATCATGCTTTACGATGCCAAGTTAAGCCAAGTGATGGCCGATCGTTTGTTGGAAGAGGGTATTTACGTGATTGGTTTCTTCTACCCCGTTGTTCCCAAAGATCAAGCAAGAATTCGTGTTCAAATTTCGGCTGCTCACGAGTTTCATCACATCGACCATGCCGTTGCAGCCTTTACCAAGGTTGGGCGGGAATTGGGCGTGATTTCTTAAGTTTTCCAAGGGCATGCTAGGAGCGTGCCCTTTTCTTTTTTGCCACACCCAATCATCCTTTTTATCTTTATTGAAATTTTTATCGATGGAACCGCTTACCAATGAATCTTATTGGGAAAAGCATTTTGAAAATGCTCCCGTTGTTAACCAAAATTTGGCTAGGCAATTTGAAGATTTTCTACCCTTTTTCGATCGGATTCCTACTTACTCTCCCAGAAAGATGGAGCGGATCTTTGAGGTTGGTTGCTTTCCCGGTCGATACCTCCATTTTCTTTCTCAGCGATGGGGGGTAGAAGCCAACGGTATTGATTTTGTTCGCGATTTCTCGCCCATGACCGATTTTTTTCGAGCATCGGGAACACCGGTGGGTGAGTTGATTCAAGGCGATTTTTTCAAAACAGAACCTTCCAAAAAGTACGATTTGGTTTTGTCTATTGGGTTCATTGAACATTTTCCCGATCCTACCGAGATTCTAAAAAGGCAGGCACAATGGGTAAGCGATGGCGGATTGATGATGGTGACGGTTCCCAATAAGCGTTTCCTAAGAATTCCATTTGCCTTCCTTTTTGATCAAAAAAACCAAGACGCACACGTTTTAACCAGCATGCGGATTTCTTATTTCCAAAATGCAGCTCAATTGCTGGGATGGGAATTATTGGATTGCCGTTATGTAGGTGGTTTTAATAGCAAGGTACATCAACCGCTTCATCGCTGGCAAATGGCTTTATACCGACCGATCAAATTTGTTTTCAAAAAATTAAATCCTTGGTTGAAGAAAAATCCATCGAAGTGGTACAGCCATACCTTGATGGCCGTTTATCGCTTGCCGGCTTCCAATAGCTGAAGCTGAAGTTTTTTGGGAAGCCGATTAAATTTCAATTGATAGGCCTCATCCAAAAACGTTTTCCACTCGTTCCATGTGAGATTTTCCAGATTGGATGTTCCCACCCAAGTGTCGCGGGCGAGGTAGGGAGCGGGGTAAAATCGATCTTCTTGACACTTTTCTTCAAATTTTTCGGGATCGATTTTTATACTTGCGTTGATGGGGGTTTGATCGAGTCCAAAAATCACAAACATTTTTAACCCTACAGAGAAAACCAAGTGGTCGCCCCATTTCATGTCTTCAGTAACACCGGGTTTTTGAAGGCAATATTCGCGAATTTGTTCAAGCATCACGGTTTATTTGTTGCCCACCAAATAGATTTTTTGGGAAGCCCGAGTGAAAGTGGTGTACAACCATTTGGTGTAGCTTTG
>JAIYBD010000020.1 GCA_027488715.1 Bacteroidota bacterium
ACCAATCGCTACGAAACCTCCATGGGTGTAAAGTTGGCCATCGAAAAAGTAAATCCAACGATTGTAAAATTGCGCGACATCCGCCTTTCCAACTGGAAAAAACAAATGGATGCAAACGTAGATCACCGTTTGAAGCTTTCTTCCATGTACGCGAGCGTGGCAAATTACTGGAAATACTTCATTGGTCAAACCGAACAAATGCAACGTTTGAAAGTTTATGATTCAAAACTTGCTACCGAGTCGAAATTCCAAGATTGGGCTAACGGTAAAAAAGAATACCAAGCCTTGTTAGCCGATTGGAAAATAGCTTATGGAAACTGGGAAAAATACGCTGTTCACAGCACCTACATGAATGAAGGCATCATGGCCTCTACATCTTGGGCTCGTTTTCCTTTGCAAATGAAAGGACTAAGCGAAGCATTAACCAAGAACGATGCAGAAAGCATTAAAAAAGCAACGGATGGATTAAAGAAAGCGGCTGAAGCGTTAAAAGCGAATGCTTTCCGTGAACCGTCTGACCGTGCCATCCTCGCAGCTATTTTAGTGCAGTTTTACAAAGACATTCCTGCTGATCAACATCCAGCGGTTTTGAAAGAAGTTTTCAAATCAGCCAATAATTTAGAAGTTCAAGCTGAAAAATACGTGAATAAGCTTTACGCAAAATCGATTTTGGTGAATGCAGACAAAGCCATGGCTTTCTTAGCAAAACCGAATGCAAAGACTTTAGAAGCTGATCCTGCTTACAAATTGATCAATGGATTTGTGAGCAATTTCAACGATAATATTTCAAAATACGCGATGGAATTCAATGCCATCAACGGTACAAATATGCGTTTATTCATCAAAGGAATGATGGAAATGAATCCAAATACCATGTTTTATCCCGATGCGAATTCGACCTTGCGTATTACCTACGGAAACGTTCAGGATTACCAACCTCGCGACGGCGTTACCTACAACATTACCACTAATATCGATGGAGTAGCTGAAAAATATAAAGCCGGTGACGATGAATTTGATCTTCCCAAAAACTTCTTGGAATTGGTGAAGAAACGCGACTTTGGTCCTTATGCTGAAAACGGAACCATTCCAGTAGCTTTCATTACCAACAACGATATTACAGGCGGTAACTCTGGTTCTCCTGTCATTAATGGTGATGGTGAGTTGATTGGTTTAGCTTTCGACGGAAACTGGGAAGCCATGAGTGGCGATATCGTTTTTGATAAAAAGTACAAGCGTACAATTTGTGTGGATGCGCGTTACGTATTGTGGTGCATCGAGAAACTCGGTAACGCACCGCACATCGTAAAGGAATTGGATGTTCGCAAATAACCGATAATTAAATCAAAAAAAATCCCCCTCGCTGATGCGAGGGGGATTTTTTTTACCTACCCTCTTCAAACTGAAGGTAGCAGCCTTTGAGCAGTGCCACCAATTCATAATCGGTGGCGGTTTTCAGGAAATTTTCTTGAATAGGACATCGGTCTAAATACGCATCAAATTGCTGATCGGGCAGGAAAAACAATCCTTCCTCCACATACAACCTCAACAATTCTTTGAGAAGTTTACGAGTACGATCCTGGTTTTCCAATTCCATGATTTCCCGTTTCTGACGTTCTCGCTTGCTAAAAACATAGTAGAGGAAACTAATGGGATTTTCAATGGGATTGATCAACTTTGCAGCAGGCGATTTGACGACCCCTAACGTTTGCATTTCTTTGCGGATATCCTCCACGGGTCGTCGTGGAATATAAACCGGTTTTAGGGTGTAGGCCAACGGAGATAGTTTCAAAACCACCTGATAATTCAACTTCATCACGCTGTCTTTAAACGAAATAACCTCACGTTGAAATCCACTACAACTTACAAATAAATCTTCGTTTTTTTCGAGTTGAATGGAGAATCTACCGAACGCATCGGCAATGGTAAAGCGCCCATTGGTTTTGTTTACGATATACACCTGAGAACCTGTAATGGGCGTACCTTGTGGACTTTTTATCCGCCCATCAACCTGAATGGTCTGCGCATCTAAAGCTAAGGAAACAACAAAAAACAAAAAGAGGAAAAGAGAATATCGCATCAAAGGCAAACTTACATGATTTTTTTTCGTTCTTGGCTTCAGAATCTTTATTTTTACAACATGACCATCTGTTTTCGACTTGGGTTGCTTTTAGGTTTTCTTTTCAACTCATTTTTCCTCTTTTCACAAACTCCTGAAGAAAAGTTCAAGGTGGCAAAAGCCTATTTTGAGGCCAAAGAATTGGATAAAGCTGAATTAGCCTTTGAAAAAAAAAAAAAAAAAGATCCCGGAAATTCAACGCTCTATTCCTACCTTTTTCAAATTCAACTTAGCTTATCCCATTACGAACAGGCGGAAAAAACAGCCAAAATCATGGCAAAAAAGTCGGAATACCCTTCAATGTACTTGATTGATGCAGGATTTGCGGCGAAAAATCAAAAAGATAAAGCAGACAAAGCCCAAAAGTATTTTGAAGATGCTGTTGGGAAAATGAAAGCCAACCAAAGCCTTATCACCGCCGTGGCCGATCAATTCGAACAACGCAATGAGCTAGAATGGGCCTTAAAAACCTATCGAAGAGGCCTTCAATTACTGGGAGATGATGTTCAAGTTCGATTTAAAATCGCCGAATACCTAGGAAAATTAGGTCAGAAACAATCCATGATTGACGAGCTCCTTTCGTTGCTCATTTTTGATGGAACCCGATTGGAATTGGTTGAAAACACGCTTCAAGCTCAAATCACTGAAAAGTCGGATTGGGAGCTTTTTCGAATTTCGATTTTAAAAGCGTCTCAAAAACATCCCGATCAATTGGCCATTGCTGAGCTTTTCATTTGGTATCAAGTACAACAAAATAATTACGAGCAAGCGCTTCGACTAACTCAGGCCTTGGTGAGTCGATACGGAGAAGATGGAAATCGAATTTATGCCCTTTCAAAAGAAGCTGAAGGAGCTCGAAATATTCCAGCGGCCATTCAAATATTAGAAGCCTATTTGGCCATGGGAAAAGGTAGGCCGCTGTACATGCAGGCCCGAATGGATTTACTGGAATTCCGCAAAAACCTCTTGTTATCGCAACCCAACTCCGATTCTATCGCCCTTCAACTAAAAAAAGATTATCAGAATTTCTTTGATGAATTTGGTGAGAAAATGGGGAATCTACCTCTTCAAAAAGAATACGCCCGATTTTTGGTTTATCGACTTGACAGTTTGGATTTAGCTATTCAATTGATGGAGAAAGCCCTAGAAACCTCGGGGCTAAATCGACTTCAGCAGGCGGAAATTAAGTTAGATTTAGGCGATTTCTATTTAATTTCTGGGGATGAGGCCGAAGCTGCCCTCACCTACGGCCAAGTCGACAAAGCATTTAAAGAAGATGCCATTGGCCGTGAAGCTAAATTTAGAAATGCTCGATTGAGCTTTTTTCAGGGAGATTTTGAATGGGCACAAGGTCAGTTGGATGTTTTAAAAGCTGCAACCACCCAGAAAATTAGCAACGATGCCATTTTCTTAGGAATGCTGATTCAAGATAATTTGGGCATTGATTCGAATTTTGCCGCCATGGAAACTTTTGCCTTGGCCGATCGATTCGCTTTTCGATTGAAAATCGATTCTGCCTTGTTCTATTTCGGAAAATTAGTATCAGATTTTCCAGGGCATTCCATTACCGACGAAGCTTGGTTTGCCACTGGAAAAATGTTTGAAAGGGCTTTAAGATTTCGGGAGGCAACCGATTGGTACAAAAAAATTGTTGATGGATTTTCTCAAGAAATTTGGGCCGATGATGCTTTATTTCGCTTGGGCATGTTGTATACCTATCCTTTAAATCAACCCGAAGAAGGAAAAAAACACTTTGAAAAATTACTTCTCGAATATCCCAATTCCACCTTTGCCGTGGAAGCAAGAAAACACTTCCGACAAATTCGTGGAGACGGACAAGAAAGCCCCGAGCCGCTGGAATTCGTTCCCTTTGATTCGGGTTGGTCACTTTAAAAAATAAATCATGGTTATTTACAACGTTACGGTGAACATTAATGAAGAAATCCAACACGATTGGTTGGAATG
The DNA here is from genome assembly GCA_027488715.1 of Bacteroidota bacterium. Taxonomy (GTDB): domain Bacteria; phylum Bacteroidota; class Bacteroidia; order UBA7662; family CANHCV01; genus CANHCV01. The sequence goes on from JAIYBD010000020.1 coordinate 4,085, forward strand.
GATGAAAACGGTTCACATTCCCGAGGTGATGTCAACCGGCTGCTTCCTTGATTCCCGCATGATGCAACTAACCGAACCGAAGCCGGAAGAAGGACTCACCTTTGCCATCCAGTATCGATTGAAAGATCGTCAAACCTTGGACCGATACTTCGATAATTTTGCTCCTGCTCTACAAAAAGCCCATACCGAAAGATACCTCGATCAGTTCGTGGCCTTCCGAACCATTTTGGATTTGGAAATGGAATTTTAAACACACCCATTTTTATCTTCGTATTTTGAAGATTAATCTGTAATTTTGCCCGGCAAATAAGCTCACTTAAACGCTGTTTGCCATGTTAGATTTTTCGAAAAAAATCGTTGGAGAAGCCCTCACTTACGACGATGTTCTGTTGATTCCTTCGTATTCTGAAATTCTGCCAAGAGAGGTTTCTATTCAATCAAAAATTTCCAAAAACATTGTATTAAACGTTCCCATCGTATCAGCAGCAATGGATACGGTTACCGAACACCATCTAGCCATTGCCATTGCACAAGAGGGCGGATTGGGAATCCTACATAAAAACATGAGCATTACCGCCCAAGCAGAGATGGTTCGAAAAGTTAAAAGAGCAGAAAGTGGACTTATTGTTGACCCCATTACCTTGAATGAAGATGCCACCGTTGGAGATGCGCATCATCTCATGAATGAGCATTCCATTGGTGGAATACCCATCGTTACGAAGGATGGACAATTGGTGGGTATAGTAACCAACCGTGATTTGCGTTTCGAAAAAATTGCATCTCGAAAAATTACGGATGTGATGACCAAAGATCGATTGGTCACTGCTCCAGAAGGAACAACTTTGAAAGAAGCTGAAGCCATTCTTCAAGAGTTTAAAATTGAAAAATTATTGGTGACCAATTCTGCAGGTAAACTGGTTGGATTGATTACATTTAAAGATATTTTAAAGGTTAAAGATCATCCAAATGCCTGCAAAGACTCTATGGGAAGACTTCGTGTTGGCGCCGCTGTAGGCGTAACCGCTGATATGATGGAACGGTTAGAAGCCTTGGTAAAAGCAGGGGTTGATGTAGTGACCATCGATACTGCCCATGGACATTCCAAAGGGGTGATTGAAGCGGTGCGAAGAGCAAAATTGGCTTTCCCTCAATTGGATATTATTGCAGGAAATATTGCCACAGGTGCAGCTGCAAAAGCCTTGGCAGAAGCTGGAGCTGATGCTGTAAAGGTCGGAATTGGTCCTGGATCCATTTGCACAACACGAATCATTGCAGGAGTGGGTGTTCCTCAACTCTCTGCTTTGTTTGAGGTTTCTGAGGCATTAAAAGGTTCAGGTGTTGCCATCATAGCC
>JAIYBD010000240.1 GCA_027488715.1 Bacteroidota bacterium
AGGCATTTTTTAGGAATTTTCCAATTCTACCAATGAGTAGTCCGCCAATGGGAGCAACCAGAAAAATCAAAAGGGTTAATTGCCAAGAAACAAAAAACATGGTTCCTAGGTACAAAAGGATTTGAAAAGGATCTCGAAAAATCATCTCCAAAACGCCCAGCATCGAGAATTCCACTTGGAAGACATCCGCGGTCATTCGTGACAATAAATCTCCTTTTTGCTCACCGCGGAAATAGGAAAGCGGAGCATTCAACCATCGATGATAAGCTTTTTCTCGAAGATTAAATACCAAACGCGTTCGAATTTCGGCCATCTTCATGTTTCCCAAATAGCGGAAAATGCTTTTCAAAAAGATGAAAACAACAAGTAGCCCGCAAAACCAAAATAAGGCAGATTCTTTTCCAACCTGATTGATCCAATCGTTAATGAACGCATTGAATCGACCGGTGAAAGAGGAGGTAACGACTTGATTTTGAGGGATTAATTCTCCTCCTGAAAATAGAATTTTTAGAAAAGGTATGATGAGGGAAATGGAAACTGCCGAGAAAATGGTTGAGATACTGAAGAAAACAAATACCCCGATGACATTTTTTTTCAGGGGGATGAGATATTGGAATAAGTGCCTAATGTTCTTCATTCGGCAATTCCATAGGTGATGTCGGCCTGTAACTTTTCTCCTAAAATTCGTAATTGATCCAAGGCCGATTGAGATACCACCAAATCATAAATACCCATATCACCGGTTGTTTTGCCAACAATTCGAACGAAAACCAATCGGCCGTTCTCGGGATTAACCACTTTTACCAAGGATTGAACCGGTAATGATGGATGAAGGGCAGTAAATGAGATGGGATCTAAAACATCACTTTTCCCTAATCCTACCAAACCTTTTTTGGTGGTTGGTTTAAGTTTTACATCCAATTTTGCTGGGGCCGTAGTGGGTTTCGAAATGGGTTTTGTGATCGATGCTGAAGGTTTTGGAGGAGTAGGATTTTTGGCAGGTTCTGCATTTCCGGTTTTTTCAACCATCGTTGAAGTATTGGAAGAATTTTCTCGCGGAATGAGTAATTTTTGACCTGCTTGAATTTTGTCGGGCTGGATATTATTGATTTCAATGATCTTGGCCGTAGAAACTTGGTATTTCTTCGCAATGGCTGACAGCGTTTGTCCTTTATCAATTTGATGAATGGTGAAGATTTGACCATTCTCTTTTTTTTGTCCAATGGAATCCATCGGTGAACATGAAAACAAGGTTAAAAAAAGTAGGGTGGACATGATTCTTATTTTGTACAAAGTTCGAAAAACTTTTCGGCTTTACTTACATTTGTTTTGATGAAGTACTTGTTTACGTTAATAGTTGCTTTTGCATTATCTCCAACCCCTTGGGAGTGTCCGTCCTACCAGGAAGACGAGAATAAGTATTATGTAGTGCATTCGGGCTTTTCGTTGCTGTACGATGAACGTTACGAACAAGCCCGTTGGGTGGCTTATGAGTTAAACGAAAATGAGGTAAAAGGCGGATTCGAACGGACCAATAAATTTTTGGAAGACCCGCTCGTTCCAACGGGTTCTGCCGAAGGCACCGACTACAAATCGAGCGGGTACGATCGCGGACACCTCGCCCCAGCGGCAGACATGGGATACTCGGAGAAAACCATGGCCGAATCGTTCTATTACAGCAATATGAGTCCGCAAACTCCTTCGTTTAATCGCGGTGTTTGGAAACGTTTGGAAGAGCAGGTGCGTGATTGGGCCCTTCAGTACCATCAAGTATTTGTTGTTACAGGGCCCGTTTTACAGCCGAATCTTCCAACCATCGGTATCAATAAAGTTGCTGTGCCGAATTATTACTACAAAGTGATTCTCGATACTTCTTCCCAACATCGGCAAATGATTTCCTTTATTTTGCCCAACGAAGGCTCTTCGGCTTCCCTCAAAAGTTTTGTAGTTTCCACCGACTCTTTGGAAAACCTTACAAAGATTAATTTCTATCCGAAACTCAAAGAAGAAATCGAACATAAACTGGAATCAAAAAGCAATATCCAAACTTGGAAATGGAATGAATAACATGAATCGAAGAAAATTTATCCAACAAACAGCTCTTGCAGCAGGAGTTCTTGCTGTACCCCATTGGTTACACTCCGAAGAAAAAATTAACAAGGTTAAAGTTGGCCTTATCGGCGTTGGAATGAGAGGACAAGTGCATCTTTCCAATTTGTTGAAACGCAATGATGTGGATGTGGTAGCTTTTGCAGATCCAGATCAAACGTATGCCTTGCCAAGAGTGCGAAGAATTCTGGAAAAAAATGGTAAGAAAAATGTTCAAGAGTTTACTCAAGGCGATTTTGATTATCAAAAAATGTTGGAAAAAGTCCCAATGGATGTGGTCATCATTTCAACACCTTGGGAATGGCACGTACCTCAAGGAGTGGAAGCGCTGAATCGAAAAGTAGCGGTAGGAATGGAGGTTTCGGGTGGAATGAACATCAAGGAATGTTGGGATATTGTGAATGCATCTGAAAAGAACAATACCCCCGTTTTTGCCATGGAAAATGTGTGCTATCGCCGAGACGTGATGGCCATTTTTAACATGGTGAAGAAAGGGATGTTTGGCGAATTGCTTCATTTGCAGGGCGGTTATCAGCACGATTTGCGTGGCGTAAAATTCAACGACGGAAAAGACGCCTACGGAGATGGTGTGGAATTCGGCGATAAAGGAATATCCGAATCGAAATGGAGAACCATGCACAGTTTAAACCGAAATGGAGAGCTTTATCCCACCCACGGCTTGGGTCCGGTAGGAACCATGATTGATATAAACCGCGGGAATCGACTTCTTCGACTTTCGTCGGTTGCTACCAAAGCCCGCGGACTTCACAATTATATTGTTAATCACCCCAAAGGTGGTAAAGACCATCCGAATGCAAAGATTTCATGGAAATTAGGTGATGTGGTTACAACCAGCATTCAAACCGAAAACGGCGAAACCATAATTTTGAGTCATGATACCAACTTGCCACGGCCATATTCATTGGCTTTCCGTGTTCAAGGCACTCAAGGGTTATGGATGAACGACGGCAATCAAATTTATTTGGAAGGCATTTCTCCGGAAGAACGCTGGGAACCTTCAAAAAAATACTTGGATGAACACGATCATCCTCTTTGGAAAAAATACGAAGCTCTTGCCCAGGGATCAGGACATGGCGGCATGGATTTCTACGTTTTGAATTCCCTAATCGAATGTGTGAAACGAAAAGCAGAATTCCCCTTGGATGTGTACGATTTGGCAACGTGGTACGCCATTACACCACTTTCTGAAAAGTCGGTAGCAAAAAATGGAGCACTGGTGGAAATACCTGATTTTACCCGAGGAAAATGGAAAGTAAGAAAACCTATTTTTGGATTGGGAGAGGATTATTAATCCAACATCCCATCAATTCGTTGCCAATCAACCAAAACCTCAGCCATTTTGCTGGGGTTTTTTAATTGTACAATGGCTTCTTTACGGGATAATTCGGGCGACTTTTTTTGAAGATGCAAAACCATTTTCTCCAATTCAAAATTATCGTTAGGGTCGAGGGCTCCGAAGACCAAATCAAGACTTACACGAAATTGCTTGCACGATTGCTGTACATCTAAAACATTACCAAGAAATAAAAATTCGGCTTTTTTAGCCAATAATATGGCTTTAAGGGGGCGCATCCGTTCTTCATTGAAGGGCGGACAAACAGCAACGATGGGAACATCGATATCGATACTTTCGAAATGCTCTAGTTCCTGAAAAGAAAATTTTCTCATGTTCAAAACGATTCGAAAGGTACGATGTTTTCATTACATGCACAAAAAGCCTTTCTTACCTTCCAAAGATTGTGTTGTATGTGGAAAGCCTTTTTCATGGAGAAAAAAATGGGAAAAAGTTTGGGATGAAGTCAAATATTGCAGCGATAGGTGCCGAAGAAATAAAGCATCCTGATTATACCGCCGAACAAATGGATCGGATCATTGAAATGGCCTGGGAGGATCGAACTCCTTTTGAAGCTATTGAAATTCAATTTGGTATCAACCAAGATGGAGTCATTAAACTCATGCGGGCTTGGATGAAACCCAGTTCCTTCAAAATGTGGAGGAAAAGAACCAAGGGACGCACCACTAAACATCTGCAGCTTAGAAGTACCGATATTGACCGATTTCACTGCTCTCGACAACGTCACATTTCCTTCAATAAAATTTCGAAACGATGATTCTTCGTTTGGTCCTAGGCGATCAATTGAATGAAAAGCACTCTTGGTTCCATGCTATTGATCCGAACGTAATTTACCTTTTTCAGGAAATAAGGTCAGAAACCGATTACGTGGTGCATCACATTCAAAAAGTGGTAGCTATCTTCTTAGGCATGCGAACCTTGGCGGAAAAATTGAAAAAAAACGGACATCAAATCCATTATCTACGAATTTCCGATCCTGAAAATCAGCATTCTTTTTTTACCAACGTTCAAAAAATACTTGATCGGTATTCCATTACGCACATCGAATACCAAGAGCCCGACGAATATCGTGTAGATGAACATTTGAGCAGTTTAAATACGCTTGGATTAGGGATTCAAAAGGTTTCTACGGAACATTTTTTGACCGAACGCTTCGAATTGAAGAAGATATTTGAAGGGAAAAAGACGTATTTGATGGAGAATTTCTACCGAAAAATGCGCGTGAAGTGGAACGTTTTGGTTGATGAAGATCGCCAGCCTCTAGAAGGAAAATGGAATTTTGATCATGAAAATCGCAAGAAATGGGATGCAAAAAATCAAGTGCCTCCACCGTTCGAATTCGGCCATGATGCGAGTGCTTTGGTGGAGGAACTCGAATTGGCCAACGTGAAAACCATGGGATTCATTCGAAATAATGTTTCAGTTTGGCCAAAGAGTAGGGAAGAAGCCCAACAAGTATTACACTATTTTATTGACTGGTTATTGCCAGTTTTCGGCGATTATCAGGATACGATGGCGCAAAATCAGCCATTTTTATTTCATTCGCGCATTTCTTTTGCGCTTAATGTTAAAATGTTGCATCCACTTGAAGTGGTTAAGTCCGTAGAAAAAACCTACCTAGATGGAAAAGTTTCCATCAATCAAGCCGAAGGGTTCATTCGGCAAATTCTTGGTTGGAGGGAATTTGTACGTGGAATTTATTGGGCGGAAATGCCCAATTATGCAAAACTCAATCATTTCAATCATAAAAACTCCTTGCCCGATTTCTTTTGGACAGGTAAGACCGATCTGAATTGTTTATCCCAGTCCATTGGTCAAAGTTTAGAATTTTCATACGCCCACCACATTCAACGTTTGATGATTATTGGAAATTATGCCCTCATTTCTGGAATCGATCCCGATGAACTTGACCGCTGGTATTTAGGGATTTATATCGATGCTTTTGAGTGGGTAGAAATGCCTAATACGCGGGGCATGAGCCAATTTGCCGACGGAGGTAAGTTGGCCACCAAACCGTATGCCTCTAGCGCGAATTACATTCAGAAGATGGGAAATTATTGCCAACACTGTAAATTCAATCCCAAAGAAAAAGAAGGACCTAATGCTTGTCCATTTAATCAGAAATACTGGGACTTTATTGGAAGAAATGCCGATGCTTTTCGGAAAAATCCAAGAATGAGTATGATGGTGAAATTATGGGAAAAACAGAATCAAAACAACTTGAGCTCTTGAAACAAGCGTGAGGTGGGTAGTCCCATCACGTTGTAAAAACAGCCCTCAATTTTTTTCATTCCAACGCCCCCAATCCATTCTTGAATTCCATAACTTCCCGCTTTATCCAAAGGTTGATATTGGGATAGGTAATATTCTATTTCAGAATGGGTTAAATCTTGAAATGAAACCTTAGTTACCTCTGAAAATGACGTTGTTTTGGAGTTGGATTTCAGTGTAACACCGGTTACCACTTGATGCGTTTTTCCCGACAATTTTTGCAGCATGGAATGCGCGTCTTCCATGTTTTTAGGTTTGCCCAGTAATTCATTTTCAAGAATTACGACGGTGTCGGCCGTAATAATGAGGTCATTTTCGTGGCCAGCTTCAGCGAATTTTGCCTTTAGTTGTGACAGATATATGGGAACATCCATGAAAGGCAAATCAGAAGGATATACCTCTTCAACATCAACTCGAATGATGGTGGGAGATAGGTCGATCATTTCCAACAACTGCTTTCTTCGGGGGCTTTGGGAGGCCAATAAAATGTTCCAATTCTTCATAAAAAAAGGGTGATTATTCCTGCGAATAAATAAATTTTGATGTACTTCTGGTAGAATGTGGCTTGGTTACGAAGGTCGTTTTTCAAGTTGCTCAATAACAAAGGGAATGAAAGAGCTGGGAGAAATATCCAAATTAGTTTGTAAATGGAAGATTTTTCTAGAATAAACAAATGGGCGAATCCCAACCATAAGAAAACGATCAGTAAAAAAATGACTCCTTTGAAAATATTTTTAGAAGCCGATGGTGCCCATGTTTTCTTTTGATGTTGTTGATCACCAGAAGAATCTTGAACATCTTTTAGATACTCCCGCATCAGAGAAAGAGAGAAAATGATTAAAAAGTATCCTGTGAACTCCACGTGTGAAATTTCATGAGTGCTAAGTTGGTGAAAGAACTTTGATATGGAAAAGTCGAGTTGGCTCCAAAATGGAAGCATAATAGTGAAAGCCAAGGAGAAAGAAACCATGATTCCTCCCCACCAACCTTTATTTTTGGTTTGAATGAGGTTGTAGGCTACACTGATGAACCATAAAAAATATAGGGCAGAGCTGAGGTGGCCTGAAGAAAATGTTGGAATCATAAGCAAGGAGATTACCCCAAAAATTCTGGCTATCCAACCTCTTTGTTTCAAGGTTACATTTGGGAACTTATTGTTGGAACGATCTACCTCAAAATCCAAAAAATTGTTCAAAGCATTGGCAAAAAGTACACCAAAAAGTACAATTACGCCCAATTGGAGAGCCAATGTAGTTGAATTCGAAATCCATTTTTGATAGGCTGCATAAACGGCCACCGAAACGAAAATGGCATTAAAAAAACGCAGAGATTTTAATATGCTCATGCTTGTTGGATGGAAATGGAATTCCATTTGTCTTGAATTCGTAGCGTTTTTTCGATGATTTCCCGAACCGCCCCTTCGCCTCCTTTGGCCAAAGTAATTAAATCGACGTTGGAGAAAATTTCAGGCATGGCATTGGGTGGACATGTGCGAACGCCGCAAGCCTGCATGGCCTCAAAATCAGGAACATCATCGCCCATGTACAACACTTCTTCCGATGAAAGTTCGTATTTTTTAAAGATTCCCATGAGCACTTCGTGTTTGTAAAAAAAAAAAAAAAAAGACTCCATGGCACCTAATTTCGATAGTCGAGTACGAGCGCCTGGGATGGTGCTGCCCGAGATAATGAATATTTTAAATCCTTCGTTGGCAGCATGTCGAATGGCATATCCATCGTAAATATTCATCGTTCTACGTTCTTCTCCACCTTCGGTAAGAATTAAAGATCCGTTGGTTAACACCCCATCGAAATCGAAAACAAAGGTGGTAATATGCTGAAGTTTTTCTAATGGATTCATGAGTTTTCTTGAATGAGTTTACTGATAGCTAAATAAATGGTTTTTTCCAATTCCTCGGTCATTTCCTGACTTTGTTTTTGGATAAGATTTTGATCATGTCGAATGGCAGGTCCTGTTTGGGCTTGCTTGGGACCCAACGAAAATGCATTCATTTGAGCTTGGGTTAACAAGGGTTTTAAAATGTCAAATGGAATTTCAAATTCCTTCAAAATTTTTTCCGAAACTACGTACATCGCATTTGAAAAATTCATGGCCCAAACCGCAGCAAGGTGTATTTTTTGCTTCTGTTGGGGATTGAGTTGAAATGCTTTTCCTCCCCAAAAGTCAACCCATTTTTTCATTTCAGCGAGATCAAAATCTGAATTTGCTTCGATAAAGAAAGGGACATCCACCAACAAGTTTTTTAATTCTTTTCGGAAGGTTTGCAAAGGATACAACACCCCAGCTCGAAGATCTGCTGGAAATACCTCCATCCCTTTGGAGCCCGAACAATGAAGCACTAAACCGTTTAGGGATGGCAGGCTGGACACCACTTGGGCGAGTTGATCATCATTAACGGCTATGAAATATAGGTCGGCATGTAAATCGATGTGTTCGATAGAATGAATGGTAGGGAAAGGGGAGCTGGATTCATGAGTTAATACCTGAACAATTTCAAAACCCACGGATTGGAATGGATTTGCGAAGTTTTGGGCGACGTTTCCCCAGCCGATAAAAACGATTTTACTCATTTTTAGATTCGAATCGTAGGGTTTCGCGGTAACGTTGCATGATGGAGAAATAGAACCCAATCATCATGATCATGCTACCCCACCAAACCAGCTGAATCCAAGGGAATTCAATAGCTTTTAAAATAACATAATCAACGAATGCTTCTTTTCGTTCAAATGCAGTAAAGTCAGCTGTGGCTTTTGTGGGATCGTTGGGATCAATATTGAGGCGATTTACCGAAATTCTGAGTCCTGATTCTTCATCAAATCCATCGAAACGAAATTCTTTTCCATCGACAATGGCATATACAGCTTTGATGGAAAAGGTTCTACCTTCGGTGGAGGTGCAGGTAAATTGGGCCGTGAGCGCAGCCTGAGCATTTTTAAGCACATTTTGCTCTTCCTTGTTTAAATGATCTGCTCCAGGAATAATTTTATTAAGGGTAATCAGATTGTTTTTCAACAACAACGTATCTCCGCCGGATGCCTTCATCGAGAATTCTTTAGGAGGAAGTTGATTTTCTTCTTGATTAATTTTCGATTTATCAGGAACTTGAGAAACGTAGGTGAAAATATCCTTGTGGAGATAATGTTTGGTATCGGGGTTAGAAATTAATCCCATTTTCGGATTGAGCTGAGCATTCGGTTGAAGGACAAAGCTTTCCGAACCATTCGAAAACTTTATTTTGTAGTAATGATTGGGTTCGGCAACCGTATCTCCAAGGTAAGTAACGATGTGGTTTCCGATGGTATCGGCTATGTTTTTCTTCAAATA
>JAIYBD010000043.1 GCA_027488715.1 Bacteroidota bacterium
CGCTACCGTCGGGCGCATTGGTCACTTGGTTGTGGGCACTACTCATCCAAGCAAAAGCACCTACCGAATCGAACGTTGCACGGTACAAATACTCGCAGTAACTTGCCCATCCCTCATTCAACCATATATCACTCCAAGTGCCGCAGGTCACCAAATCGCCAAACCATTGGTGCGCCAATTCGTGCGAGGTTAAATCCGTTCCAAATCCACCCATGGTACTCATGGTTTGGTGCTCCATCCCCCCTCCTAACTCGGCTTGAACGTGCCCGTACTTTTCTTTCCAAAATGGATAAAGGGAAAACATATTCGAAAATTGCTCCACCATCCGCGGGGTGCGGTCCAAACCCGTACGCACCACACTTAAGTTCGATTGTCCGGATGAGTTGTTGGCATTATAAACGTAATGTTGAATAAGAATACTATCGCCATTCATCGCCAATGGTTTGGCGAAGTTTCGGTATTCCAAATAGTTAGCACATCCAAAATGAATCAGGTAAAAAACAGTTTTCTCCCGTGTTTTCCATCGATATTTGGCTAAATTACCGGGAAGTGTATCAACCCCTTGCAATAAACCGTTCGAACCAACACGAGCCGGCAAGGAACACGTTGCATGAAAATCAATGGAATCAATTTTGTCGTACAAATCTTGCTTGCAAGGCCACCATTGAATGGCTCCAAACGGTTCGCTCAAGGTCCAGGTAACCGGAGTATTGTAGGTGTTATTGGTGCGATTGGTTACCGCTGAAAAGAATCCACTACCTTGTTGAGCACCACGATAATAAATAACAGATTGAATAGGAGCCCCTACCGGAAGCGTTGTTGGAAGTGGAAAATATACCTCGGTGCCTGTTCGAACAGGAGTGATTCGAACTCCATTCACCCAAGCCGAATCGATGGTAACCAATGGTTCTAACTCCACCCAAAAAGAATCCATACTTGCCGTTGTAACCGCATCGCAAGTTACCTTTCCCGAAATTTGAACCGAAGTATTGCTCACTTGAAGATCAAAACCGTAGTGGTGCACATCGTAACCATCGCCCGAAGGCAACGTCCACCCCTGCACCCCTTCTGTACGATGAAAAGTAATGTGCTTGGAACACCCACCGGGTTGATTCCATTGGGCCTTCATGAGAAATCCCCAGAAAATGAGGCAAACAAGGAGGGTAATTTTTTTCATGAAAAAGATTTTCGACAAAAATAAACGAATTACCCGTTGATTTCAGAAAATTGGTACTGCTTCTTGTAAAGTTTACTATACCGCCCCTGAGCAGCTAACAAGGATTCATGGGTTCCTTGCTCCACAATCTTTCCTTTTTCCATCACCAAAATTTGGTCAGCATCTTGAATGGTACTCAATCGGTGGGCAATCACCAACGAAGTTCTTCCTGCTGTGATGGCCTTGGTAGCCTTTTGCAAAATCTCTTCGGTGAGACTATCAATATTGGCGGTAGCTTCATCCAAAATCAAAATTTGCGGATTGTACACCATGGCGCGAAGGAAAGCAATCAGCTGTCGTTGTCCAGCACTCAAAGCCGAACCCCGCTCTTTTACCTGGTACTCATAACCACCGGGAAGTCGTTGAATAAATTGATCAATTCCTGTTTTTCGAGCCACATCGGCGACTTTCTCGAAGGGAATTTCTGCATTTTTCAAGGTAATATTTTCGAGAACGGTCCCAGAAAAAAGAAATACGTCCTGCAAAATCACTCCTAAATTTTTCTGATAGGCCTCTAATTGATAGTCTTGAATTTTCACTCCATCGACCTTGACCTCACCACTCAAAATTGGATAGGCACGCGACAACACATTGATGAGGGACGTTTTCCCCGAACCGGTGGAACCAACCACCGCCCAAGTTTGTCCGGCCGGCAACGAAAACGAAATTCCATGTAGCACCTTTTGGCCGGCCAAATACTCAAATTCCAAATTTTCTACATCGATGTTACCCGTTAAAACTCCACAATCAATGGTTCCTTCGTCGTGCATCTGCTCCTGGTTATCCAAAAGAGCGAACACCCTTTCCGAGGCCACCAAGCCCATTTGGAGATTGTTAAATCGATCGGCCAGCATGCGAACCGGACGAAAGAAAATATTGATGTACATGATAAAAGCAATGATTTCACCGGGAGTAGCAAAACCAGCCAATGCCTCTTTACCTCCGTACCAAATCAATAAACCCAATGCAGCCGAAGAAATCACCTCCACCACTGGAAAGAAAACCGAGTAATAAAACACATTGTCCATGTTGGCTTTATTCAATCGGGTATTGATTTCCACGAAGGTTTGCCGTTCGCGTTTTTCTCGGCTAAATAGCTGAATGATGAGCATGCCCACGATCCGTTCCTGCAAAAAAGCATTGAGTTCGGTGGTGGCCTTTCTAACATCTCCGAACGATTTTTTTACGGCTTCCTTGAAAATATAGGTGGCCAACATCATCAAAGGAAAGGTGGTTAGGGTAACCAACGTCAATTTCCAATTCTCCAAGAACATCACCAAGAGCACGGCAACCACCACCAACACATCGGAAATGATGTTCAATAATCCTTCCGAAAAAATTTGGGCAATGGTTTCGATATCGTTGATGGTACGTGTTGTTAAAGTTCCAATGGGAGTTTGGTCAAAAAAACGAAGCTTTAGCTTGGTGATGTGCTGATAAACTTGTTTCCGAAGGGCAAGAACGGCTTTTTGTCCGAGAAAATTCGCAGAAATCGTGTAGACATATCGAACCAACGCCTCTCCAACAAGCAATCCCAACATGGCCAGGGTGAGGTCCCACAAGGCCACTTGATCTTTATTCTGGATAAAACCATCGACCGCTTTTTGTGAAAGCATGGGACGAACGATGGAAAGGTAGGAAAGGAGGAGCGCACTAAAAACCGTTCCCACCATGAGCCACCGGTAGGGTGAAATCAATTGGATAACTCGGGTAAGGTGGCTGTTTTTAGTCCATTTCATGCGGAAAAATTTGAGGATTCACCCAAGACGGGTAAGTAACGCGGGTAAGAAACAAGCCATGGGCGGGAGCGGATGCTCCGGCTTGGGTTCGATCGTGCGCAAAGATAATTTGTTGAAATTGTTCTAGGGTAATTTTCTCTCTCCCCAATTCCACCAATGTACCCACCATAGCGCGAACCATATTCCGCAGAAAACGATTGGCGGTAAAATGGAAAATCAGTTTCTGCGGCAACACTTCCAAGCGGGCCTCGGTAACGCAACACCGAAAATTATTCACGACCACGTTTGACTTGCAAAAACTCGAAAAATCTTGATCTCCGAGCAGCAGATTTAACCCTGCATTTAGGTGTTCAAGTTGAAGAGGATACGGAATATACCAAGCCAGATCGGTTTGAAACGGATTTCGGTGGGTGCAGATGTGGTATTCGTAGGAACGAGCGATGGCCGAAAAGCGAGCATGGGCTTCGGGATGCACCTCGAAAATATTCTGAATGGAAATGTCAATCGGGAGATTCCCTTGAAGGGCTTTTTGAAAATCGACCGGCAACGTTTCCGGGGAATCGAAATGCGCAAAAAATTGAGTAGCGTGTACCCCGGTATCGGTTCTCCCCTGCCCCATGCTTTGGATTGTGGTTTTCAACAGTTTGCTGAGAGCGGCATCCAAAACTTCTTGAACGGTGATCGCGTTCGGTTGAATTTGCCAACCGTGGTAATTTTTTCCAAAATATTTCAACTCAATGAAAAAACGCTTCACAAAGCAAAGGTAAAACCGAATGAACCCTGTATTTTTGCAAATCAAAAAAAATAACGCCATGTGGCAACGCATTCAAACCATCTATTTTTCAAGCTCTCTTTTGGCCCTCATCCTTGCTTCATTTACCTCCTTATTTTATCGGGAGTACGGGTCTGATCAAGAATTCGTACAATTGTTCGCAACGCACTTTCATTACGTTCGCATCGTTGATGGAATTCATAATACCCTCGATCAAAATACTCCGCTCGTTGCCATGTTGCTGGGTTTTTCCATCTTGGGTACCGCCGCGGTAATTTATTTTTTCAAAAACAGAAAAATTCAAATCAAAATCTCGGGCTGGGTATTGATCATCCAATTGCTTTTGTTGGTTTCTGTTGTTGGATATTGGATGCTTTCTCTCCAAAGCGATGCTGAACACATCCGTATGGACAAATTGACCAAAAATCATCCCGAGATGGGAACTTTCTTCCTCGTTGTTTCTCTTATTTCTTTGTTCCTCGGCCGAAGAAATGTTCAGAAAGATGAAGCCTTGGTTCGCAGCATCGACCGAATTCGTTAAAAATAAGCTTAACTTTACCACACATGAGTACCATAGAACACACCTCCGTTTTGATCATCGGTTCAGGTCCTGCCGGATATACGGCAGCCATTTACGCGGCACGAGCTGGCCTCACACCCGTTTTATACCAAGGAATGCAACCCGGTGGTCAGTTGACCATTACCACCGAAGTGGATAATTTTCCTGGTTACCCCGATGGAGCCATGGGTCCAGAGATGATGGTGGATTTCGAAAATCAAGCGAAGCGCATGGGTGCCGACATCCGATTTGGATGGGTATCAAAGGTAGATTTATCGGCTTCGCCAAAACGGATTTGGATCAATGAAGAAACTGAGATGACGGCTGATGCCGTGATCATTTCCACCGGAGCTTCGGCCAAGTGGTTGGGATTGGATAGCGAACAGCGATTGAATGGGTTCGGAGTTTCAGCTTGTGCGGTTTGCGATGGGTTCTTCTTTCGTGGACAAGAAGTTGCCATTGTGGGTGCCGGAGATACCGCTGCCGAAGAGGCAACTTATCTAGCGAAATTGTGCAAGAAGGTCACCATGATTGTGCGTAAAGACAAAATGCGAGCTTCGGTGGCCATGCAGCAACGCGTGTTCAATACGCCCAACATCGAGGTGCTGTGGAATACTGAAACCGACGAAATTTTGGGCGAAAAAACGGTAGAGGCCGTGCGCGTTAAAAATTCGTTAACCGGAGAATTGACGACCATTCCCATCCAAGGATTTTTCGTGGCCATTGGTCATGAACCCAATACCGACTTGTTTAAAAATCAGTTGGATATGGATGAAAGCAGGTACTTGGTGGTTCAAGCGGGAACAACAAAAACCAACATCCCTGGAGTTTTTGCCGCGGGAGATGTGGCCGACAAAACGTACCGACAAGCGATTACCGCGGCAGGAACGGGTTGCATGGCAGCCTTGGATGCAGAACGTTATTTAGCTTCAATCGGACATTGATGCAGTTTTCACAACGTCCGCAATTTTCTTCCGGTGGGAATGAAAATCCAGATTTGGTTTACGGGATTCACGCCGTAGAAACCTTGCTGCAATCGAAAAATCCGGTCAATAAGTTGATGGTTTCCAGGGATGAAAAATCCAATGCCATTCAATCCATTGTTCAGTACTGCCGAAAGGTTGATATTCCGGTTCAATACGTTCCGAAAGAAAAATTAAATCGATTAACTCGAGGGAACCACCAGGGCATTGTTGCATTAGCTTCTCCTATTTCATACCGAAAAATTGAAGATTTGATTCCGGTATTGAAGGCGCAAGGCAAGGGAATTCGTTTGATTGCGTTGGACGGCGTTACGGATGTTCGCAATTTGGGTGCGATTGGACGAACGGTGTATTGTGCAGGATTGAGCGGTTTAATTATTCCCGAAACCGGTAGCGGAAGCATCACGAGTGATGCGGTAAAAACCTCGGCTGGAGCCTTTTTGGAAATGCCCGTTTGCCGCGAAAAGAATTTGCGTAACACCCTACTTTACCTACAGGAACAAGATATTCGCATTGTTTGTATCACCGAACATGCCGAAAAAAAGATATCTGAAATTGACTTAACTGGGAACATTTGTTTGGTTTTTGGTTCGGAAGAGGAGGGCATTTCAACCATTGTTCGTAAAATTGCCGATCAAGAAGCAAAGCTTCCCATGGCAGAAAACGTGGTAGGCTCCTACAATGTTGGTATTGCCGTAGGAATGACTATTTTTTCAATGATGAATGCATGATTAAAATTCTAGAGAACGATAACAAATATTTGGCTGCATTTTTTGGTTTCGCCATTTTGGGATTCATCGGTAATCCCTTAGTGTTGGGAATCTTTGCCTATGTTTTGGTATTTATCGGACTTATTGATATTTTTCGTAACAATAATTCATCGGGTGAGGCCCATTTATACATGGGATTGTTTGGTACTTTGGAGTTATTTCTTCGAATGGCAAAATCAATTTCACCGCATGAAATTTCAAAATACACCATCATTATTTTTTCGCTATTCGGAATATTTTTCACGAGAAATCGAAGAAAACCCAATGGCTTAGGCATATTTTTTATTGTATTAATGTTACCCTCTTTGGTTCGTGTTGATACCAATATGGAGATGTGGTTTGAAATCATTATGACCACGGTATTGGGACCACTTGGATTAGGGACATTGTTGATTTATTTTTTCAGGTATGAAATGAATCGAATTGACATTCGAAATTTAATCCGTGCCATTTTACTTCCGGTTTCAAGCATTTTGGTTTACATTCAAACCAATACTGTTGCTTTCGATGAATTGGCCGATGTAAGTTACGTTTCAAGTAACTTTTCTCTTTCGGGAAATTTTGGTCCCAATCAGGTTTCGGTAATTATGGGGATTTCAGCCGGATTGCTTTTGTATTCGTTGTTTTTTGGGATTCCCATTTTCAAATACCGCATAATGGACATGGCCATTTTAGGTTTTTGCGTATTCCGAGGATTTTTAACCTTTTCCAGAGGGGGGATATCAGTTCCATTTATTGCGTTTGGGTTCGTTGTCCTTCTAAGTTTTGTAAGGGTTCGTAATTTGCAGGCGTTGAAAAAAGGGATTTATTTGATTTTTGGCGCCCTAATCTTTTACCTTATCTTCTTATTAACCAATTCCTTAACAGGATCTGCCTTGGAAAAAAGGTATTCTGGTGAAACGGGGTCTTCCGAAAAAACAGGTGAGAAAGACATTCTATCGGGTCGAGATCAAATCATGTTTATTGATTTACAAATTTTTGCCGACAATTTATTGTTGGGTGTAGGCCCAGGCATGGCGAAACCCTTGAGGTATTATTACGGATTTGCCAACTCCGTGTCTGCTCACATTGAGTTTTCAAGGATTTTAGCTGAACACGGATTACTTGGATTACTTGCTATTTTCATTTACACGTTTATCATCGTTCGAAAACGAAATTATTGGAAAGCATTTCCCAATGAAACTTTTTTCCTTCTTTTCATTTGGTGGATTGGCTTTTTAAATTCCAATCACAATTCGTTTCGATTGGGGCTTACTGTCCTTTTTTTAGGGATGATTGTAGCGCGAATTCGAATTAAACCAGAATATTTCACCAAGCAAGCACGAAAAGTATTTCCAGAGGAATGGAAACAGTATGAAATTCAGAATGACAGGGCACTTGCGCCTAAAACCGCTGAATCTGATCCGGGTAAACGGCTTGAGACCAACATAACTTTTCCTCGGTAGATTTCAAGCAGATTCTTTTCGAAAGCATGGTTAATTTTCTCGATGATCCATTCCCCCGATTGAGCCCAACCACCAAACAATACGATCATACTGGGGGAATGAATGGTAACAAAATTGGCCAAACTCATCCCTAAAATTTCAATGGAATGTTGCATGACTTCCGTTGCGATGGGATCTCCACTTTTCCAACGTTCTACAACATCCCTTGCCGATATAGTTTCCTGCATTTTGGATTTCTCTAAATACTGCTTGATGAGCGCTGTTGACGATGCATAAGCCTCCAAGCAACCATTTCTTCCGCAACCGCATGGCCGGCCGTTCGGCACAACCATAAAATGACCCAATTCGCCGGCCATACCATCCGACCCTAAGACCAACTTCCCATCAACAAACAACCCCGAGCCAACGCCAGTACCCAGCGTCATCATCAAAAAATTTGGATGATTTCTTGCATTTCCAAACACGTATTCACCACATGCTGCAGCATTGGCATCGTTGGAAACAACCGTTGGAACGCCAAACTTCTCCTCAAAAATACGTTTTAAAGGAACAACGCCCTTCCAAGGCAAATTAGGCGCAAACTCAATGGAACCTGTGTAATAATTTCCATTGGGCGCCCCAATTCCAATCCCAACCAATTCAAACTGAGGTGGAACTTTTTGAAATAATCGATCTGCCAACATCCAAGCCTCAGAAAATTGAATCATGGCTTCAGAATCTTTCCATTCTACGGCCCTGCTCTCCTTACAAATGAAACCAAATGCAACATTGGTCCCCCCAATATCTATCCCTAAAATTACCTGTTTCCGCTTTTCCATTGGTCGAGTTTTGATTTCCAATTTCCATCAACAGGCTGTAATTTAGCCCCATGAAAACTGGCCTCCAAATTTACAACACGCTTTCCGGAAAAATGGAAGAATTCCAACCCCTTCAATCCCCACAAGTTGGAATGTACGTTTGTGGTCCTACCGTTTACAATGAAGTTCACATTGGAAACGTTCGAACCTTCATCAACTTCGATCTTATTTACCGCTATTTGTTGTTTTTAGGCTATAAAGTACGTTACGTGAGAAACATCACTGACGTTGGACATTTACTTGGCGATGCCGCCGATGGCGAAGACCGCATTTCTAAACAATCCCGACTCGAAGCCATCGAACCCATGGAGTTGGTGCAGAAATACACCAACAATTTTCACGACGTTCTCCAAAAGTTCAACCTCCTCCCCCCTTCCATCGAACCCACCGCTACCGCCCATATTCTCGAACAAATTGAATGGACACAGGCGTTGATCGACGCTGGATATGCCTACGTTTCCAACGGTTCTGTGTATTTCGACGTGATGAAATACCTCGAAAAATTCCCCTATGGCGAACTTTCAGGAAGAAAAATTGAAGACCTAAAAGACGTTACCCGCTCTTTAGATGGAGTAAGCGATAAAACCAATCAGCAAGATTTTGCCCTTTGGAAAAAAGCCGAGCCCGAGCACCTCATGCAATGGAACTCACCCTGGGGAAAAGGATTTCCAGGATGGCACCTCGAGTGTTCCGTGATGTCCTCCAAATACCTGGGCGAACAGTTCGACATTCACGGCGGAGGAATGGATTTGAAATTCCCGCACCACGAATGTGAAATTGCTCAGAGCAAAGGACTGCATCACCAAGATCCAGTAAAGTATTGGATGCATGCCAACATGCTTACCTTGAACGGACGAAAAATGTCGAAGTCCGACGGTAATTTCTTCACTCCCCTTCAACTGATCGAAGGGACTTCTCCCCTATTCGCTAAACCGTACGCGGCGGAAGTTCTTCGTTTCTTTGTGCTTCAGGCCCATTACCGATCCACCTTGGATATAACCGAAGCCGCCTTGAACGCCGCCGAAGCTGGATATAAACGATTGATGGAAGGCGTGAAATCCATCTCAACCATCACAACTTCAGCAGAAACCAATTTCAACCTATCCGAACTATTGAAGGGTTGTTATGAAGCCATGAATGATGACTTCCATGCACCCAAATTGGTGGCACAACTGTTTGAAATCATCAACCACGTTCACAAAATTCATCGAGGAGATTTAACCATTTCTTCCGAAGATCAAGCTCAACTTCAAAAAGAAGTAAACCATTGGATTTCGGATGTCCTTGGGTTGTTCGAATCATCTCAACAAAATACCACATTGATCGATGGATTGATGGACATGATTCTTCAACAAAGAAAATTGGCCAAAGACAACAAAGATTGGGCAACTTCAGATCAAATTCGGATCGCATTAGAGAAACTCGGTGTAACGGTAAAAGACACCAAAGACGGAACTACCTATTCGATTTCTTAAATCTGGATTTGATCGCCAAGGCCCATCGTTCTGGCCAATCTTTGTACATGAACGGTTTTTCGAAGTAAACAAAAAACACCGACGATCCAACGGCCAAAATGGGAAGTGCGATCAATAAAAATGGTAAGTAAACTCCCCAAAATGTTGGAGAATCTCCACCTAAAACCGGCGACAGTCGCTGTCCGATTAAAAACAAAATAGGGTAATGAATGAGATAAATGGTGTAACACATCCCTCCAAAAATCACAATCCAAGGCAAGGTGAAAAACCACGATAAAATTCTCCCTCGAAAAACAGCGAAAAACAAAGGCAATATCCAGAAAAAATTGAAAATTTGAACGATTTTTCGAAGTCCTTCATCCAAAAACCCATCAAATTTTCCAAATAAAAGAAGAAAACTAAGTAATCCTATTCCATCAAATAATAAGGATTTCTTTCCTCGAATTAAATCGAATTGGGTTTGATAAAAATCGGCAAACAAAATTCCTACACAAAAGAAACCCCAATAGCTCAGCAATGATTTCTTTAGATGATATTCTCCTAAATTTAGTTTGCTGCATATAAACGTTAACAAAACCGTAAATACAAGCAAAGAACCCCACCTTAGTGATGGTTTTGATAGGCGAAACACCAAAGCGAACAAAGGCAACAAAAGATAGAATTGAACTTCCGTTTCTAAACTCCACGTTACTGGATTGATGGGACTCCAGCAGCCATAAATGAACATGTGAGAATACGAAATACTGGCAAGAAGATGTTTGAAATAATCCCAATTCAACTGATTCGATTGGATTCCTGTTACAAAGAAAAGCCCAATCATAACCAAGAAAAACGGAGGCTCTAAACGCGTTAATCGACGGAGATAAAAGTTTTTTAAAGAAGGAAACGGGAGGCCTTCTTTTCCTGCCTTAGAGAAAGGCATGGCCAAAATAAATCCGCTGATCGAAAAGAAAATTTCAACGCCCAAATCACCATGGTAGATGAAATAAAACAAAGGATTTTGAAGTAACTCACTCTTATCAAATACTCCTTCAAATTCTTTAAAAATCGTTGTTTTTGCATGAAGTAGAATCACCAAAAAAATAGCCAAAAATCGCAATCCATCAATTTCAGGAATGAAATGTTGATTTGAAACCCTTGACAATTTCTGACGCAATCCTTGAAGCATGAACAAATTTAAGAAACCAATTGGCCAATTTGCTAAAAAAGTTTCATTTGAATTACCTTTATGATATGATTTTAAACTTGGTCCTTTCCCTTCGCCATTTCGCTTTCGACCGAAAAATCTTTCATTCCTCTCCCTGGCGAACCGGAAAAACCATCGTGGTGGGCAACCTGGAATTTGGCGGAAGTGGGAAAACGCCCCATACCCTTTTTCTTCTCCAACACCTCGCAACCCATCATCCCATCTTTCTCTCCCGCGGTTACGGTCGAAAAAGCAGCGGATTCCAACTCATTACCTCCAATTCCACCACGGCCGAAATTGGAGATGAACCGAAAATCATCGCCCACCGATTCGATGAATCCTTTCGCGGTGGCGTTTGCGAAAACCGACTCCTAGGACTTGATAAACTGCATGAAAAATATCCCGATTCGAAGGTTGCCGTGCTCGATGATGCCTTTCAACACCGAAAACTACAATCCAGCTTTTCTACGTTGCTCACCCCATTTTCCAAGCCATTTTGGGAGAACAACGTCTTTCCCAAAGGAAGTTTGCGCGATCTCCCAAAACGTGCACTTCAGGCATCCATCATCATTATCACCGGTACTCCACAAAACCTTGAGCTCGAAAAATTTCTTCAAAATGTTCCAGCCGAACTGAAGGAAAAGATCATTTTTTCTTCCTATGCCTTGCATGAACCCGTGCTTGTTCACGGCCATGGTAGCTACCAAAAAGAAGGGAAAACGTTGGCCGTTTCGGGAATTGCCCGCAACCACGTTTTTGGCGAACAAGAGCAACCCACCCTGCACTTGCGCTTCCGCGATCACCACCGGTATACCTCCCGTGATCTGGAAGAAATGCAACGCATCGTTTCCGAAAATCAACTCGAACAAATCATCACCACCGAAAAAGATGCGGTTAAGCTCCTGGAAATCCTTCCCGAATTCCCCCTTTCCGTTCCCGTTTTTTACCGACCCCTGGAAGTGGTGTTTCCCAATCTTTCGCATCAACAGCGCTGGCTTTCCGAAATCGAATCCGCGTTGAAGTCCTAAGGATTTTCCCCCTTCCGCTTTCGCACTTTTTCCTTATTTTTGTTCATGCAAATTTGGCTACTCCTTGTTTTTTTCGTTGGCTACTTTTTCATTTCCACTGAACACAAATGGGGAATCGATAAAGCGGCCGTTGCCTTGGTTTTAGGCATGATTTCGTGGATGATCATCGCAGCCTTTGGAGGCGATTTTCACTCCAGTTTAGAACATTCCGTCATCGAAATCGCCGAAATCCTCTTCTTCCTCCTCGGCGCCATGACCATCGTTGGCATCATCGATGCGCACGACGGATTCTCCATCATTACCGATAAAATATCGACCAAAAAAGCGGGAAACCTCCTATTCATCATCACATCCATTGCGTTTTTCCTTTCGGCCCTGCTCGACAACCTCACCACCACCATTGTGATGATTGTATTGATTCGCAAATTAATTGCCGACGAAAAACTTCGTTTCATCTTTGCTGGGATGGTGGTGGTGGCCGCCAATGCCGGTGGCGCCTGGTCGCCCATCGGCGACGTTACCACCACCATGTTGTGGATTGGCGGTCAATTACCCGACGTTCTTCCCTTTGTAAAATCCATTTTCATTCCTTCTGTTGTAAGCGTAATCATCCCCTTGTTTTGGTTTTTGCGAAAGCTCAAAGGGCAAACCATCGCCGCTATTCCAGCCAAAAACGATGATTCCATCCAAGACAAAAAAGACCAACGGTTGGTACTCTTCATTGGAATTATTGGATTATTGTTAGTTCCCATTATTAAAGAAATCTTCCATTTACCTCCCTTTGTGGGCATGCTCATGGGGTTGGGAGGAATTTGGATCATGATTGAAATCATTC
Source organism: Bacteroidota bacterium (assembly GCA_027488715.1). GTDB lineage: Bacteria > Bacteroidota > Bacteroidia > UBA7662 > CANHCV01 > CANHCV01. The sequence goes on from JAIYBD010000043.1 coordinate 12,866, forward strand.
ACCGAAAAAAACCGGAAGACGTTCGTAAAACGTTGCGGGCTCAACAAGTCCTCACCCAAATTGATACGCCCAGCATTTTGTTTTTCTTGGGTATTCTGATGGCGGTTTCGGCCTTGAGTTATGCCGGAATTTTGCAATCGTTTGCCGAACAACTCAGCCTTTGGTTCAACGGATCCTCGGTGGCCATTACCGCCACCATTGGTATTCTTTCGGCCATTGTAGATAACGTTCCTTTGGTCGCAGCCGCTCAAGGCATGTACCCCATTTCCACCGGCGAATTTGGTCCGAATGGATTCTTTTGGGAGATGCTGGCCTTCACTTCCGGCACCGGCGGAAGCATTCTCATCATCGGTTCGGCCGCCGGAGTTGCCGCTATGGGGATGGAAAAAATTTCTTTTCAACGGTATTTAAAACATTTTTCACTTCCCGTACTGCTGGGCTACACGGCTGGCGTACTTACATTTTGGATTCTTTCATGAACATCATCCCCACCTCCATTCCCGATTTGGTTTTGATTGAACCGCGCGTTTTCGACGACCGCCGTGGTTACTTTTTAGAAACGTTTTCCCAAGAAAACTACGCCAAATTCGGCATTAACCTACCATTCGTGCAAGACAACGAGTCGTGCTCGGAATTGGGCGCCATTCGCGGACTCCATTTTCAAGCGCCGCCCTTCGAACAAGGAAAGTTGGTGCGCGTGATCAAAGGGGCGGTGTTGGATGTGGCCGTTGACATCCGTGTGGGATCACCCACCTACGGGCAGCACGTTACCGTAGAATTGAACGACCGAAATAAACGCATTTTCTGGGTTCCACCCGGGTTTGCGCACGGATTTCAAACCTTGGAACAAGATACCGTTTTCGTTTACAAATGCACCGGATACTACAACAAAGCCTCCGAGGGCGGTTTGATGTGGAACGACCAAGATCTGCAAGTTCAATGGTTGCCCGTAGATGAACCGATCATTTCCGACAAAGATCAAATTCTTTCGTCCTTTAAAGATTTTCAATCGCCTTTCGTTTACAACAAATGAACTGGATCAGCGTAGCGTTGGGCGGGGCTATCGGCTCCTTGGTTCGTTGGAAGATGAGCCACTGGATTTCGGCATCGGAGTCGTTTCCGTGGCCCACCTGGATTTCCAACGTCCTCGCTTCGTTTTTGCTTGGAATTTTCTTCCATCACGCTCAGAAAAACGGGCAATCGACCTTCTTTTTACTGATGGGAACGGGGTTTTGTGGTGGATTCAGTACCTTCAGCACCTTTTCCTTGGAAGTTTTACGCATGATTGAATCCCAACCCCTGTGGAATTCCATGATTTATGTCATGGTCAGCATCATTTCTACAGTTCTTTTTGTAAAATTGGGCCTTTTAATCGCACAACAATTATCGATATGAATCCTGAACTACAACAACGCCTCGAAAAATTGGAGGCAAAATATGCAGCAACCGGTCAAGATTGGCTTTCCTATTTGGACGGTTTGATTTATTCCGATTACCTTTCTTATTGGGATTACATTCATTTGGATGTTTTGTTGAACCTTCAACAGCCCAAAACCAAGATTCCCGACGAGAACATCTTCATCATTTACCACCAAATTACCGAGTTGTATTTCAAATTGGTGCGATTGGAGTTGCAGCAAATCATTGATATGGGAACGGCGCCCAGTGCCGAGTGGTTCGACATTCGCATTCGTCGCTGCGTGCGGTATTTTGAAGCCCTCACCAAGTCGTTTGCCATCATGAGCGATGGGATGGACAAAAACCAATTCCTTCAGTTCCGCATGGCACTTCTGCCCGCTTCCGGATTCCAAAGTGCGCAGTACCGCAAAATTGAAATGGACACCACTTCATTCCAAAATTTGGTGGATAAAAACGAACGCCATCGCTTCAATTCCGAAAGTACCATCTCCGAAATGTATCCTTTTATTTATTGGAAATTTGGAGCTACCGACCGAGAAACTGGGAAGAAAACTTACACCCTCATTCAATTTGAAGAAAAGTATTCGGAAGAATTGATGATTTTGGCTGAAAAGCGGGTGAATAACAACGTTTGGTCTGTTTTTGAATCGTTGAAACCGGAAGAAAAAACCGAATCCATCAAAAAATCATTGCGCCTTTTCGACCTTCAAGTGAATGCCTTGTGGCCGATGGCGCACTTCGGCACAGCCGTTCGCTACCTGAAGGCCGAACCCGAAGAAATTGCCGCAACCGGTGGAACCAACTGGATGGAATACCTTCCTCCTCAATTGCAAAAACGCATCTTCTTCCCTACCCTTTGGGAGGAAGCCGAAAAAGAAAATTGGGGAAAAACCACCCAAGCCTAACCCAACATGAAGCAAGACGACCCCGGGAAATTATTGCGGTTATTCCGACTGGCCAACCTGTTGGGCAGCAGAAAACACGGGTACCTCTTGCAAGAAATATTGGAACACACCGGCGTTTCCCGCCGAACCTTCTACCGCGATATTCAAATTCTGGAAAAATGTGGGTTTGAAGTCGAAAAAACTGGTTCCGGACGATGGTACATCGAACGGGGGCAGGATCTTTCCGATCGTTTGACCTTTAGCGTAGACGAAGCCCGATTGCTTCGAGAAACCTTGGTGGGATTGCCCAAAGAAACCTCAAAACTGCTTCGGCAAAAAATTGAAGCCTTGAGCGAAACGGGATCATCCCTGCAATTGGGGTATCAGAGCAAACTCTCCCAAACGTACTCGGAATTGCAAGAAGCCATTTCGAAAAAGAAACAAGTACAATTGTTGGATTACCACTCTTTTCGATCGGGAACGGTGAGCAACCGTACCGTAGAGCCCTTCAGCTTTCAATCTACGAATGGCATTTTGAATGCCTACGAATTGAGCAGCAAACAGGTCAAGCAATTCAAAATCGACCGCATTGGATCGATTAAACCATTGGACCAAACATGGCAGTTTGAGCGTTTTCATGCGGGCGTTTCCGACGATCCCTTTGGAGGAATTTTGGGAGAATCGCCCTGGCACGTTTCGTTGATTTTGGATGAAATTGCTGCGGGAATTTGGAAAGAAGAGCGCGGCTCGTTTTGGTTTTTGCGGCTGGAGGAGTTGGAAGGCAAACGGTACCGTCTTTCCGAGAAATTCTCTCATCCCTTCGGCATCGGCCGATTCACCTTGGGCCTTTGGGATCACATCGAAGTCGAAGGATCACCCGATTTTTCAGCGTACCTTCATCATATCATTCATAAAAAATAACTCATGGAAGCCAACTACCTGGATAGTCCCCAATTTTTCTTGATTGCCGGCCCTTGCGTGGTCGAATCGGAAGCCATCTGCCTAGAAATTGGACAAACGATGAAGGAGATTTGCGCTGATTTGGGGATTCCCTACATCTTCAAAGCCAGTTACCGCAAAGCGAACCGCACCAGTTTGAATTCGTACCAAGGACGGGGCGACCGGGAAGGTTTGGAATTGATTGCGAAAGTGGGAAAAACGTTGGGCGTACCTACGCTAACCGATGTGCATGCGGCGGAAGAATGCAGCATGGCCGCCGAGTACGTGGATGTGCTTCAAATTCCCGCCTTTCTTTGTCGGCAAACGGATTTGTTGTTGGCGGCGGGGAAAACGGGCAAGTGGGTGAATATTAAGAAAGCGCAATTTTTGAATGGCGATGCCATGAAGTTTGCTGCAGAAAAGGTAAAAAGCACGGGCAACGACCGCATTTGGCTCACCGAGCGCGGCAACATGTTTGGCTACGGCGACATGGTGGTCGATTTTCGGAACATCACCGAAATGAAGGCCCACGGTTTCCCGGTGGTGATGGACATTACGCATTCGGTTCAGCAACCGAATAACGGGAGCGGCGTTACGGGCGGCAAACCCGAGATGATTGGCACGATTGCGAGGGCTGCAGCGGCGGTGGGCGTTCAGGGTTTCTTTTTGGAAACCCATCCGAATCCGGCAGCTGCGTTAAGCGACGGCGCCAACATGCTACCACTGTCGGAAGTTCGCGGTTTATTGGAACAGCTGTTGGCGATTCATGGGGTGTCTTCGAGGCCCTCAGACACCGGAATAACTGCTCCCTGAGGCTCGAAACCGCTCCCTGAGGCTCTCGAA
>JAIYBD010000229.1 GCA_027488715.1 Bacteroidota bacterium
AAAGAAACCAAAACCAAGAATCCAAAAAAACAACTGACGTTTCCCCTTTTGGTAATTACGTAAGAATTGATTTCCCCAAAATGAAAATGAAAATAAAAAAATGATCGGCTCCCAACGAGGTCGGAAAATGGGGTACCACAAATCAATTTTTGGAAGATTCCAAAAACAAATCAGAAAAATACCAAGCGAGGCAATGGACATGATCCAAAAAGAAAGTGTACGGCGTAAAAAAAAAGGATATCCAACAACAAGAACCCCGGAAATCCCACCGATCAAGGCACTATAAATGTTGCTATCCACCATCCACTCGAAAAGGCCTAAAATAACAAATAGGATTCCGAGGGATATTTCGAGCGGCCGAAACTTAAACGATTTCATCATTCAAATCTACTAAACATCCTCCTACCTTTGTGAAGTGATGACAAAAGCCAACAAAATTGTTTGGATCCATTTCGCACTTTTAGGTGTGGCCCTCATTTATTCTGCTAATAACCTCATTGCAAAAATTGCCATGCCCGAATTTATTGAATCCCGTGGCTTGGTTTTGGTTCGGGTAACTGGAGCTATTTTTTTATTTTTTATCCTCCATATTTTCCTCTACAAATCACCTCCTTCCTTCCCTCCTAAAAGGATTTGGAAAGAGTTGATCATCTGCGGACTTTGTGGTGTTGCGTTCAACATGTTGTTATTTTTTCGTGGATTGGATTTAACACAGCCCATCAATGCGGGAGTCATCATGGTAATCTCGCCTTTATTGGTAACTACGTTCGGAATTTTTTCAAAAAAGAAATGGCCAAATTTTACCATTTGGGCTGGGATTATTTTGGGATTAGGGGGTGCTTGGGGATTAATTCTAGCAGGAAAAGGTGGAATTCACGGCTCTTTGGGCGATTTCTACATCTTTTTAAATGCGGTGTTTTATTCCATTTATTTGGTACGTGTAAAACCATTAATGAAAGAATTTAAACCGCTATGGGTCGTTTTCTGGGTGATGATCGTTGGTTGGTTGGTTCTCTTTGTTGTTGGTTTTGATCAAGCTTGTGCCGTTCAATGGTCGAATATGCCCGCAAAAGCGTGGATGAGTATCGGTTTTGTTATCGTATTCACCACATTTCTCGCCTATCAACTAAATATTTGGGCCCTTGCCCATGCCGATAGTACCTTGGTGGGGGCTTATATTTATTTGCAACCATTATTTACGGCATGTTTTGCTATTTATTTCGGGTTTGATCAGCTCAACATGGAGAAAGTTTATTTGGGATTATCGATTATTGCTGGAGTTTTTTTAGTTAGTTCTCAAACGAAAAAGTATGAGTAAGTTAAAAGTATATGTAACAGGTGGAAGCCGCGGCATTGGAGCTGCTATTGCCCAACGTTTCCTCGCCGCGGAGGCTGAAGTCGTAATCAGTTCTCGAAATGCTCCTTCTTGGGAAGGCGCTCACTGGATTCAGGCCGACCTAGGACTGAAATCAGATGCCATTCAAGCCGCCAACAAAGCCAAAGAAATCCTTGGCGAAATCGATGTATTGGTGAACAACGGCGGATTATTTCTACCTGGGACCATTACCGAAGAAAACGATAAAGTTTTCGAAGCCATGATGCAAGTAAACGTGGCCAGTGCTTACCACACCTCCCGGGTGATTGTACCATTAATGAAAGAACGAAAAAGCGGACACGTCTTTAACATGTGCAGTATTGCTAGTGAAACCGCTTATGCTGCAGGTGGAAGTTATACCATTGCCAAACATGCCTTACTGGGTTTAGGTAAGGTCCTTCGAGAAGAATGTAAAACCTTTGGAGTTCGGGTAACCAATGTTATGCCCGGTGCAGTACTTACCGATTCTTGGGCTGGCGTGGATTTACCTGAAAGCCGTTTTATCCCCGTAGAAGATATTGCAGAAACGATTTGGAATTGCCACCAATTGAGCCGCCGAAGCGTTATCGAAGAACTGGTTATTCGTCCTCAATTGGGAGATATTTAATGAAAATAAAACTTCTTTTCTTCTTTTTGTTTTGCAGCTTTTTTTCGGAAGCACAACCCATTTGCGGTGCAGATCAAACGTGGAAATACTTGAAAGAATTGAGAGGAAAAAGGGTCGCTTGCATGGTTAATCCAACCTCTACCCTAACCTACAAACAGTCCCAACCTATCCACCTTGTCGATTTTCTGAAAAGTCAAAAAATCAATATTCAAGTCATTTTTGCTCCTGAGCACGGATTTCGGGGAGAGGCAGAAGCTGGTGCATCCATTAAGGATGGGATCGACACCAAATCTGGGGTAAAAGTGATTTCTCTTTACGGAAATAAAAAGAAGCCCAGCAAAAAAGACTTGGATTCTGTAGATGTTGTTTTGTTTGATATTCAAGATGTTGGTGTTCGATTCTACACTTACCTTGGATCCTTACATTATCTGATGGAGGCATGTTCTGAATTCAAAAAAAGATTGATTATTCTTGATCGGCCTAACCCAAACGGGCACTATGTGGATGGACCTGTTTTGGATACGGCTTATAAATCTTTTGTAGGAATGCATCCTGTTCCCGTTGTTCATGGGTGTACAGTTGGTGAATATGCCCAGATGATGTTGGGTGAAAAATGGGTGAAAACTTCGAAAAATTTTCAAATAACGGTTATTCCAATCAAACACTACAATCACCAAACGAGGTACGCACTTCCCATTCCACCATCACCTAATTTACCTAATGAAACATCCATTTACCTTTATCCGAGCATTTGCTTTTTTGAAGGAACGAATTTAAGTTTAGGAAGAGGCACTTTTGCGCCATTCCAAATGGTCGGTGCTCCCTGGTTTTCCGATACGACATTTTCATTTACGCCCATCTCCATCAAGGGGAAAGCGGAAAATCCTCCTTTTAAAAACCAAAGGTGTTTCGGAAGAAATTATCAAACCGAAGCATACAAAATTTATCGAGAGAAGCAAATTCGATTGCAACCATTACTGGAGTTTTATTCAGCTCATCCCGATTCAATAACCTTTTTCACTTCTTTTTTCAACCAATTAGCAGGGTCAGATCAGTTGAGGAAACAAATTGAAAAAGGATGGAACGAACAAGAAATCCGCGCAACTTGGCTGCCCGATTTGCTTAAATACGAGGCGATAAGAAAGAAATATTTACTTTATCCTTGATCGTGTATATCATTGAAAACCACACCGTAATTCTCTAGCTTCTTAAGTATAGGTTCATGCCATTTTGCATGAACAGGAATACGCACACCCGAGTCTTTGACCTCTCCTTTCATGAAACTCTCCACCGCAAATGCGATGGGTAAACCCACAGTTACTGCCATGGCGGTGTGAATTTGATCCTTGCCTTCTAAAACCAAGTAAGATTTAAGATGATGAATTTCGCCTTCGAGTTGGTATTTGAAAAGGTGAACCATGGCAATCATGTCCCGATCACCAGGCGCTAATACCCAGTGTTTTTCCAAAATCGACTGAAGCGCCTGGGCAGGTGTAAACTCTTTTTCAAAACCCAAATCAATATCATCGGTCAATTTTAGAAACTCAATTTTTTGGATTAAATCGTTCAAATCGGCACGAGGAACTAATTTTATGGCTTCTTCAACCCAATTTTCCACCGTTGAATCAGACAAAACCAAAGCGAATAAATCTTTCCGAGTTTTGATTTTTTGAGGAGATAGCATTAAGGTATCGTCGGTTAAACCCAACTGAACAAAGAAATTCCAAGCTCTACAATAATTCAATTTTCTCAACGTGCCCCGGTAAAGGGTCTCTAAGTTTTTCAATCCGTAAACATCTTCGTAAGAAGTAGAATCTCGATTCGCATAGCCTTCGAATTTTCCATATCCTGGAATTTCAACTTCATCGATTCGGTCGAACAACTGATGATAGGGAATGGTTTTTAGTTGTTTGTGATGAATAAAGGTGCTCATTCCTTGCCCCGCTAAAACTACGTTTCTGGGATTCCAAGAGAATTTGTAATTCCAAGGGTTATTGTCGGATTCTGGAGCAACCAATCCACCGCAATACGACTCGAATCCAAGGATGGTGGCTCCTTTGCGGTGGAGATCATCGATAATCTTTTGGGCACTCATGTGGTCGATGCCTGGATCAAGACCACACTCATTCATGAACAACAATCCTTGCTTTAATACCTGCCCTTCCAAAGCCTTCATTTGAGGGCTAATGTAAGATGCGGTGAACAAGTGCTTTTTGTATGTAAGACAAAATTTAGCGACCGTGGGATGTAAAAACGCAGGAACCATGGAAATGACAACGTCATGAGAGGCAATATAATTTTCCCATTCACTTGCGTCCTGGCTCTTTAGCGTCGAAGTATGGATGTTAGGATATTGCGATTTGATTTCATTTAATAAGCTAGAATTGGAATCAATGACGGTGAATTGCCAATTCTCTTTGCGAGTAATATCCGCTAATGCTTGAATTAATGACGCTGTTGAACGTCCGGCTCCAATTTGTAAAATCCTAGTTAATTCCATCTCGCAAAGTTAGGTAAAGGAATAGTGAAAAATATTTTCATGATTGAAAAAACATCATTACCTTTGCATCCTAAAAAATAAGAAACCATGGCCGTTACTAAAGTTCAGCGCAAGAAGAAGAAATTGAGAATGCGTAATGATTTGCGCACTCAATTGTTGAAGCAATCTCGCAAAGGTTCTTACAAGAATCCAAATCCAGTTGTAGAAGCTGCTTCAGCAGAATAATTTCTCTGAAAAATAAAAAAGGCCGTCATTCGACGGCCTTTTTCGTTTAAAACAAACCCAATTGCTGGGTTCCTGGATCATTTCCTGAACTTTTCTTGTTCGATTTCTTTTTGGCCACATTCTTTTGCGGCATAGGCGCAAAAAACCATGGATCGTTTTCCACCGTTTCTTCGGTTACTTTTTCAGTTATAGTTTCGTGAGATTCCCTTTCCGCAAGAACGACTTCCTCTTTTTGTACTTCCATAACCTCTTCCGTATCCGCTACTTTTTGCCGTGGCGCTTCACCTTCCAAAGGGGTTGAGGTTATTTCAACCTCTGGTTTCTGCCAACTTGTTTGAGGCACTTCCATTCCCTGGTTTAATGCACCCCACTCAAATAAAGCCGCTGTAATGGGAACCATGGATTCCCCCAAAGAGGTAAGCGTATATTCCACCCGAGGCGGAATTTGGGGGAAACTTTTCCGAACCAATAAACCATCGGCCTGTAATTCCACCAAGGACGACGTTAGCATCTTTTGTGTGATTCCCACAATATCTGCTTTTAAATCAGAAAATCTTTTGGGACCGTATTTCAATTCCCAAACAATCATGGACTTCCATCTTCCACCAATGCGATCAAGCGCATACTTGATGACTTGTGCGTCTTTCATTTGTTTCTTTTTGTAATTTAATTACGCAAATAAACATTATGAAAATGAAATCTTGGTTACTTTTTTAAAGAAAAGTATCCACAAATTTTCGAGTTGTATCTTTGAAAGGTGAATCAAAAAAAGTCATGGGTTTTTATTACCGATTGGTATCCAAGAGAAACAGACCCTTGGAATGGTATTTTCATTGCAAAATGGCTTGATTTTCTAAAAGATGATTTTGATTTCACCGTTATTGTTTGGCGATCAAAACAAAGTAGAAATCAATTATGCATTCAAGACACTTCCTTCGGGAAAGAAATCATCATTGAAACTCGTAGCGGACTTTCTGGTGCTTGGTGGCATTGGATGAAATTTAGAAAGCAGGTTATTCGTGAATTACCCAATAATTTTCAACTTCTTCTCGCTCCACTTCCTTGGTCTTGGGTCCTAAAAAACTTCTTTTTGGGTTCAAAAAATTACCAACTATCTGAACACCAATCAACGTATTTCCCACTTTATTTTCAAAATCTCTCTTTTTGGAAGAAATTACTTTATCGAAAAGGTTTAGCAGGTGCTACCCATATTTTTACGGTTTCTTTAGCATTGAAATCTGCTATTTTAACCGAGCTCCCCTCGGCTCAAGTTTCAGTTATTCCAAATCGAGTAGAAAGAATTCCCATGAAAGGTCGAATAAAAAAGAATCGAATTGCTATCATTGGTGACATTCGCGATCAAGTGAAAGGTATTTCCCAGGGTTTGGAATGGATACAGCAAGCTTTTCCATCCTATGAAATTGCCGTGGTAGGAAATGGTCCAGACTTAACGAGAATTAAAGAAACGTTTCCGAAAGTATCTTTTTTACCCGCTATGCCCCACGATGAATTGTTGTTGTTTATTGAGGAAACCTCTGTTGTGGTAATTAACTCTCCTTTTGAAACTTTTAGTCTCTTAGCATACGAAGTTCAACAATTAGGAACTTACCTACTCTGCCGAAAAAATGGAGGACCTGAAGATTATTCTTCCGAACACGTTGTTTGGTTCAGCAATTCATCTGAATTTTCGGTTGGGGCTCAGAAAATTAAAGAGAATATTTCCCGGAACCAATTTCCTCCCCCGTTTCATCATCAATCTCTTGAAGATTCGAAGATTCTTCAGTTATGGAAGGAAGCCCTCCAATGAAAACCATTGTTCAAGTTATTGGAACGCTTTCCACCCGAGTATTAGGAAACCTCATCACTCTTTTGATGTTGGGATATTGGGCCAAAGTATATGGAATTGATTTTCTAGGGTTCATATCCTTATTCACACTTCAGATCTCCGTTTCTTTTATTTTCTCTGGGATTTTCGCTGGATCCTCGGCTATCTTTTTTTCAAATCAGTGGAAAAATGGAACCCTGTTTACGGCCTCCATGGTTGGGACTATGGTTTGTTCCATCGGTTCATCGTTGGCTTTGTGGTCGATGGGATTGATACCTTCGGAAGCGAATTCCTTTTTCCTCGTAGCGGCTCTTTTCCACGCTTTGGGTTCTTTGTTACAATCCATACACCTCGGACGAGGAAATGTTGGAGTTTTTAACCATATTCAGTTGATTCAAAATGTAGGTCTTCCCTTTCTTTTCTTTGTTTTACCCATTTCTGATCCATTTGAATTATATGGATATTCTTGGATTGGAGCTCAAGGAATATCCGGATTGTATGCCGTTATTCGATTCCCCAAATCAGAAGATGGAGAATCGTTATCGTTTGGTTTGGCAACAAAAAAAATGTTCAAGTATGGATTTTGGGGACAGTTGACGAATTTAGGACAAATGTTGAATTACCGTTTTTCGTATTATTTGCTTGATTTTTATCATGGACGTGAAGCGGTTGGAATTTTTTCTGCTGCTATTCAATTGGCAGAATCGACTTGGTTACCAGCTAAAAGCATGGGTACGGTTCATTTAAGTCGATTGCTCAACCTTCCCGAGCAGGAAGATGATACACCAGCATCCATGAAAGTTGCTTTTTGGGCTTCTCTTGCTGGTGTTGTGGTACTCATGGCTATTCCTAACGATTTGTTTATCCTCATCTTTGGTGCAAAGTTTTCGAAGGCATTTCCCTATTTTCTTGGTTTAGGTCCAGGAATTATCATCTTTTCGTTTGCCATTATCATCGCCCAATTTTTTGCTGCTAAAAACAAAATTCAATTGAATTCCATCGCAACCATCTTCGGACTGTTGGCCACTTTAAGTTTGGGATTTGCCTTGGTTCAACCGTTTGAAGTATTGGGAGCCGTAATGACGACATCCATTTCTCATGTGATCAATGCTTTTGTCCTACTTTACTTCTACCATAAACAATCGCCCATTCCTTGGAAATTCATCCTAAACCCGTTTCAATGGAAAACTTCCAAATAATTTTTGAAGACCCTCAATTTGCTGTATTATCGAAATCTTCAGGAGTAGCCATTCAAAGTTTGGAGTACACCATTCATCCTGAAATTGAACAACATTTTCAAGGAAAGTCAATTTTGATTGTTAACCGAATCGACCAACCCGTATCAGGAATTTTCATTTTAGCCTTTTCAGATTTTGCAGAACGAGATTTAAGATTACAATTCGAAAATCAGATTGCCAAGAAAACCTATGTAGCCATCTGTGAAAACGATATTGGACAAAAAGGGCGATTGGATCATCTTCTTTTAAAGGTGGGAAATAAATCAAAAGTAACGAATGACTCGGCTGGAAAACCCTCGTCCCTATCCTATCAGCGTTTTGGAAAATCTGATCGATATTTTGGTTATTTCATCCAACTTCATACCGGACGTTTTCATCAAATTAGAACACAAATGGCTCATGCTGGGGCATGCATCAAAGGAGATTTAAAATACGGAGCGAAACGAAGTCATCCAGGAGGCGGAATTTGTTTACATTCCTATCAATTGGAAGTCAACCATCCTCAAACGCAAGAACGACTAAAATTCAGTGCTACTCCACCTCAGGATTCCCTTTGGGATTATTTTAAAACTTTACTTCCTTAAAAGCCCGCTTAGCGGTTTGATAATCTACGAAGTACTGAAACTTAATGGATAAACTGTGAGCATGAGGAATTCCCATCACAGTGGCCACATTTTCCCAATAGGTTTTTTCTTTTTCCGTATCGATATTGAAAAGAGAATTTTTGTAGACCACCAATAAATCACTTCCGGGTGCAAACCTCCATCGCAACTCCCAATCAATGGTAAAGGCCGTAAATGAAATGTCGTTGATCGAGGGTGCATTCGCGATTGGAAATCCTTGATATCCTGTTGTTCCCCATTTTCCATTTTCATCGATATCAAAAAAGGAATGATAAGTTGCTGTACTCCAATAATTTCGCATTCTGAAATTGGTGAACAAAACTGCATTGAACGAATGAGTAACCGTTAATCCAGTTTCGTATGTTTCCATGCCCCTTTTCCCTAGGGTAATGTCATTTCCATTTCTATAAACAAAACCAATATTGTTTGCCAACATGGTATACGTTAATCCCGGAATGATAAAGGTTTTATCTCCTACCCGAAATCTTAATTCAGTCCAACCTGTAAAATCGGAACGATCCTTTTGGTCGTAACGGGTGTATTCCCAACCGGCATCAATGGCTAATTTTTTGTTGTAATTGGAAGAAATCCAACCGCTGGTGTAATAATTTCTCGGGGTATAAACGAATCGGCCAGGTGTTCTAGGTTCGAAATAATCTGCCCCTTCAAAAGGTGCTGCAGAAAAACTAAGGCCCATGGCCATGAATTTTTTAGTAAATCCGGTAAAATTGTAGCTCAACGAAGCATTTGCAAATGCCGAAGGAACAACCACTCGATTGTAATTGGCCGAAAAGCTGTGATTAAATCGATTGAATTGCAACCAAGAAAATATTTTAACCGGTTTGAAATAAAAGTGTGAAATGGAGGCAGACTGATTGAAAATGTTGTTGTTGGTTTGAAATCCGAGGTCGTTCTGATTGTACGTATTATCCATAAAGAAACCGTTGTAGTTCCATTGGATTTTCCCAGCATTTTTTCCTGCCGACCAATTGGCTTTAATCCCTTGATTTGTTCGATTCGAAAACCATTGCCAACTGCTACCCAAGCGTCCGCTAACAAAATGATTTAATTTCTTATTATTGAATCGAAATTGGGTTGCCAATACTTGGGCATCCATGGCTGTTCCCTCACGCAAAACATTGGAACTAACTATACTTAAGAAAGAATTATTGGGTAAATTCTGATCGAAAACCAACAAATTTGAGTTCGTTAATGGATTTACCAATGCTGTTCGGGTTTGTTGGGTAATCGTATCGAAATACGTATTGTACCCTGCAGCGGTAATGGCATTTAATACTCCAATTCCCAAGCCGCCACTGGTCCTTCCCGATACTTTTGTGGCATTCAACAACTGGGCGGGACCCGCCGTAGAAACCGTAATTTCATTCAATCCTTGGGAAGCCCCTAATCGGTAATATGGCCGATCGCCAATTCTTCTTGAGTAAAACAAATCACCTTTTGAAAACAACTCAATCCCTTCGGTAAAAAACTGACGAAACTCATTGAATTTCACTTCAAATGGAGTCAAATTCAATACCTGATTATCGAACCGAACTTGCCGAAAATCTGGAATGGTGGTGGCATCCAAAGTGAATGCTTCGTTCAATCCCCATTTTAAATCAGCTCCAAATTGACTATTATTCGATGTTAATCCTTGCTCCCGTTGGGTAACATTCGATAAGTAGGGATACAGCATCAAACGCAGGGGTGGATGCAAATTTTTCAAACCTGTTAACTTCCCGGATCGTGCTAAAATTCCCGAGGGGTTTCCAAAACGTATCATGGAAGGATCCAAGGGATTCCACCAAACTTCTTCCCTATTACGGCGAATTTCACGAGCAAAGTTGATATTCCAAACATCTTCTTCAGCCTCAGCAAATCGAATAGCGGCATAGGGAATTCGTATTTCCAAGGCCCAACCTTGTTCGTTTTTGCTAGTCTTACTTTCCCAAACGGCATCCCAGGATTCATCAAACCCGTTGGCCGACATTCGGCTATCAATTTGAACGTTATTTACGGTCAGTCCAAAGTAAAACGCATTGTTTCCGTCTTTATAGGTGTCTAAAATGATGGCGAACCAATCACTGTTTCCTGTATTGTCGCGTTGACTCATTTGCGTCATGATGGAATCAGGAAAGGAGTCATCCAATTGAGCGCCAAAAATTAAGGCATCTTCATCAAATAGAACTTTTACGGTAGTATTTTGAGAGGCAGGGAAAAATGGAACGGGGTTGATGGTGGTGAAATTAGTAGCATTTTCAGCTAATTTCCAATCGTTTTCGTTCAATTTCCCATCAATGGTAATTTTTTCTTGTCGTTTCCTTGCCTGAACCTTTTTGGGTGGTGCATTTAAAACGGTCTCGTTCCCAAAAGAATGAAATGAAAAGGCGAGAAAAAATAAACTATACCAGAAACGCATGAATTTTGGGATGAATGGGGTTAAGGATTTCAATGAGCTCTTCGATTTGACTTTCCTGTTGAATGAATTGGAATCCATTGGTTTTTCTTTCCTGAAATACTTGATCAGGGAATAGCATATTCTTTATCTTCCCAATTCTTTGAACCTCGATTTCTTGCTTTTGTTTGATGGCTTTTTCAACTTTCTTTTCTAATCCTCTCCACAGTCCTTTCATTTTTTCAACCTCTGAACCTAAGGTCGCAAGCAACGTAGGATCAATTTTTTCAATTTGCTCCCTCGCATGTTGTTCCATGGAATTAAGATCAATAATAAAGGGTTCAGCCAAAAATTGATCGGGTTGCTGATGAATTAATCGTTTAATCAAGGCTTGTTCATCAGAAAAAACATCATTAAACTTCCAACCCCATTTTTCTAACCAAAGTAGATGTTTGGGATCGACGAAAAATAAAGATGGACGCAGCAAGACGACCGGCATTTGCACATTAAATTCAGAAAAAGCGATTTTAAGTTGGGCCCAATAGGCAACTTCGGCGGCTCCGCCAATGTAAGCTAGATTGGGCAAAATCGTCTCTTGAAATAACGGTCTCATCAAGGCATTCGGAGAAATCTCCTCAGGCTTTAATTGAAGAAAATCGTGATCACCTTTATTGATCCTAATTCGATTTAAATCGTTTATTTTAAACAGGTTAATATCTCGATGATAAACTTGTGGTTCAAGTCCATAATTCGATAATACCTTGTTTTGCGTCTCAACCGATTTGGATAAAATTTGTTCTTTCCATTCCCGTTCAAAAAGCGCGAAAGCCCTGGATTTCAGTTCTTGAGAATCACCATCTACGATCAATAATCCAAATTTTCCAAAGCAAGCATGAACCAATCGAGCGATGCATTTTGATAAAGGAAAACCCTCTTGATAGGATTCTTGAATGAGTGTTTTTGCCCAAGGAGATGAGATATATTCCATCGCTTTCTGGATTTCCTCCATCCATGAACGCGTCATTTTTAATCTTCCAACGGGAGCATTTGAATATTCGGGGGCAAATTGAATGGTTTTTCCATAAAGAATGGTTGAAGCGATTTCATCAAAATCATGATCTTCACTCGCTAACCAAAAAACAGGAATGCATGCTTCTCCCAAGATTTTTGAAAGATGAATGGTGGCAGCAATTTTGGTAAAGAAGAAATGTGGCCCGGAGAGAAAATTTAACTGATGACCTGTTGTTACCGTAAAAACATCTTCTTTGAGCAATTGATTTACCTGTTCTGGCAAAGGGATATCCCACGTTTCGTATTGGTTTTTGAGTACATTTACCAACGTATTTCTTGATTCTAAAGAAAATACTTTTGACTTTTTAGCCTTTTCAATTCCTTCTATACTTGGTTCAAAGTCAAAGAAATCACGATAATCCATGAATCCATTGCCTACTTTGGACGCAAATGATTGGCGATCAACATCGGCAAATGAAATTGACCAATTTTTCATTAAGATGGAATAACGCTCCCAAACAAGTCGAACTCTTCAGCTGAATCAATTTTCACCTGGGCAAAGTCACCTATTCTTACATAGTTTTCCGATAATTCTGCATTGACTAATACCTCATTATCTACTTCAGGAGAATCGAATTCAGTTCTTCCAATGAAATATTCCCCTTCTTTTCGATCAAATAGCACCTTGTATTGCTTGCCGACTTTTTTCTGGTTTAAATCAAAAGAAATGCCCTGCTGAATGGCCATAATTTCTTCTGCCCGCGCTTCTTTTACCTCTTCGGGAACATCGTCAACAAGGTTGAATGCAGCAGTATTCTCTTCATGGGAATACGTAAATACCCCCAATCGATCAAATTTATTCCTTTCAATGAAAGCCATGTGTTCTTCATGGTCGGCCTGAGTTTCACCCGGGAATCCAACAATCATGGTGGTTCGGAGGGCTATTTCAGGAACTTCTTGTCGAATTTGATCAATGAGTTCTTGAGTTCGAGAAGCTGTGATTCCCCGGCGCATGGATTTCAACATGTTCTCTGCCCCGTGTTGCAAAGGCATGTCCAAGTAGTTGCAAATGTTGGGATACTTTTTCATTAAAGGCAAAATATCCATGGGGAATTGACTTGGATACGCGTATTGCAAACGAATCCAATCGGCTCCAGGCACATCCGCTAATCGTTCCAATAATTCTGAAAGATTCCGTTTGCCATACAAATCCAATCCATAATAGGTTAAATCTTGGGCAATCAGCACCAATTCTTTAACCCCTTTGGAGGTTAAGTGGGTTGCTTCTTTTACTAAATCTTCCAATGTGCGCGAAACGTGTTTGCCCCGCATCAGCGGAATGGCACAAAACGCGCAAGGACGATCACAACCTTCTGCGATTTTCATGAATGCTGTGTGATTCGGAGTGGTAATGATCCGCTCTCCCAACAATTCATGCTTGTAATCGGCTTTCAAAGTTTTAAGCAAACGAGGCAATTCCATGGTGCCAAACCAAGCATCTACTTCCGGAATTTCAACTTCAAGTTCGTCTTTGTAACGGTGAGATAAACAACCGGTTACATACACCTTTTCAACAATTCCATCCTGCTTTGCATCTACATAACGGAGAATGGTATCAATGGATTCTTGTTTGGCATTATCAATAAAACCGCAGGTATTGATAATGACAATATCATTGGCATCGTCGGTTCTTTCGTGTCCAACATCGAAGTTATTGGCTTTGAGTTGGGTGAGAATATTTTCACTGTCAACCAAGTTTTTTGAACACCCCAAGGTGATCAGATTTACTCGATTTTTGGTTCTTGTTTTCGTTTTCATTCTGGCTTATAGATGAATAACTTCACCATAAGCGGCTGCAGTTGCTTCCATCACGGCTTCCGACATGGTGGGGTGTGGATGAACGGCTTTTAAGATTTCATGTCCGGTTGTTTCCAACTTGCGAGCTACAACCACTTCGGCAATCATTTCTGTTACGTTTGCTCCAATCATGTGAGCTCCAAGAAACTCTCCGTATTTCGCATCGAAAATTACTTTTACGAATCCTTCTTTTGCTCCGGCAGCAGAAGCCTTTCCGGAAGCAGAAAATGGGAATTTCCCGACTTTAATTTCGATACCTGCTTCTTTTGCTGCACGCTCGGTCATCCCAACACTAGCAATTTCTGGAGCGCAATACGTACATCCTGGAATGTTTCCATAATCCAACGCTTCAACGTGCATTCCAGCAATTTTTTCAACGCAAATGATTCCTTCCGCAGATGCTACGTGTGCCAAGGCAGGACCTTTAACGATGTCACCGATGGCGTAATATCCAGGAATGTTGGTGCGATAAAAATCATCAACCATAACTTTTCCTTTATCGGTGGCAATGCCAACATCTTCTAAACCAATGTTTTCGAGGTTGGTGATTACTCCGGCAGCCGAAAGAACCACATCGCACTCAATGATTTGTTCACCGGATGCTGTTTTCACAGTAACTTTTGCACCGGAACCCGATTTTTCAACTTTTTCCACGGAGGAGTTGGTTAAAATATCGATTCCTTTTTTCTTGTAGATTTTTTCTAGTTCTTTAGAAACATCGGTATCTTCAACGGGAACAATGTTGGGCATAAACTCAACAATGGTCACCTTCGTTCCCATGGTGCTGTAGAAATATGCAAATTCAACACCGATCGCACCCGAACCGATTACGACCATGGATTTGGGTTGTTTTTCCAATGACATGGCCTTGCGGTATTCAATAACCATTTCACCATCGATGGGGACATTGGGTAATTGACGAGCGCGAGCACCGGTTGCTAAAATGATGTGGTTGGCCGAAATTTCTGAAATTTTTCCATCGGCATCCGTTACCTCAACTTTTTTTCCAGCTTTCACTTTTCCGTAACCCATGATGACATCGATCTTATTCTTCTTCATCAAAAATTGAATGCCTTTGCTCATGCCATCGGCAACGCCACGAGAACGATTCACTACGGCATTAAAATCCGCTTTTGCATCGGCTACCGAAATGCCGTAGTCGGAAGCATGCTGAATGTATTCAAAAACTTGGGCACTCTTCAATAAGGCTTTTGTGGGAATACATCCCCAATTTAAACAAATTCCACCCAAAGATTCTTTTTCAATGATGGCCGTTTTCATTCCTAATTGGGAAGCACGAATGGCAGTAACATATCCACCAGGACCACTTCCGATAACAACTACGTCGTAATTCATGAGTTTCAAATTTATTGGCAAAGATAACAATTTCCTTTCGCTTCCTTTTTACTTTTACCGCATGCTACCCGAAAGTATTTCTCAATTTTTAAATGAGCATTTTTTACGTTTTCATGGAATTCCTGGAAATGTCCATCGAATCAAATCTGTTGGCGGTGGATGCATCAGTTTTACTTATCAATTCGATTATGCTGACAAAAGTTACTTTATTAAATATTTAAGCAAAGAAAAGTTTCCAAACATGTATTGGGCCGAGTCAAAGGGCTTGAAACTCTTGGATTCGGTGGGTGCTTTTGACATTCCAAGAATTATTTTAGAGGGAGAAACGGATGAGTTTCAATTTTTAGTCATGGAATTCATCGATTCATCTCCTAAGAAAAAAGGATTTTGGGAAGAGCTCGCATTGGGAATGTCGCAAATACATGCCGAAACCCAGCCCCAATTCGGTTTATCGTTTCATAATTTCATCGGTACATTGGAACAAAAAAACGATCAGGTTGATTCATGGACAGAATTTTATTTTGCCCAACGATTGATGCCCCAATTAGAAATGGCCCTAATGAGCCAAAAGTTACCTAAAGACATCATTGGGAAATTTGAACACTTGTTTTTGAAATTTGATGAATTAATTCCTAAAGAAAAGCCTTCATTGCTTCACGGTGACTTTTGGTATGAGAATGTTATTCCCAATCAATTCGGTGCCCCAACATTGATTGATCCGGCCGTTTACTTTGGGCACCGAGAAATGGATTTAGCCATGGCCGATTTATTTGGAGGATTCTCAGAGGAATTTTGGGAAGCCTATCAACACCGTTTTCCCTTGGAACCCGGATACGAACATCGTAGAAAATTGCATCAGCTGTACCCTTTATTGGTCCACGTAAATTTATTTGGAGACTCTTATCCACAAAGGGTGATAAATATCATGAACCAATTTTCATAAGCTTCGTTGTTTTGTAGATATTTTTGTAATCATGAAAGATAAAATCAGTTTGGTTGGTGGTGGATTGGTGGGATCCATGTTGTCTATTTTGTTGGCAAAAAAAGGATATCCTGTTGAGGTTTTTGAAGCTCGTCCCGATATGCGCAAAAGCAACTCTTACGCAGGTCGATCCATCAATTTGGCCATGAGTCACCGTGGTTGGAAAGCCATTGAAATGGCTGGAATTAAAGAAAAAATTGATGAGGTTGCCATTCCCATGTACGGTCGAATGATTCACGATATGGAAGGCAACCAAACGTTTCAACCCTACTCCATTCACAACGATGCCATTTATTCCGTTTCTCGATCTGGATTAAATCAAGCATTGATGCAAATTGCGGAAGATTTAGGGGTGGATTTCCATTTCGAAAATAAATGCATCGGAGCCGATTTAGATTCCAATGAACTAACATTTCAACTTTCGGATGGCTCTCAGAAAAAGGTTAAAACCAACATCTCGATTGGAACCGATGGTGCGGCCTCCGAACTTCGATATGCCATGCAACGTAAAGGCCGCTTTAACTTCCGTCAAGATTTTATTGAACACGGCTACAAAGAAATTTCCATTCCCGCAAATGCCGATGGCTCGTTCAAATTGGAGAAAAACGCCCTTCACATTTGGCCTCGCAAAGATTTCATGTTAATCGCTTTGGCAAATCCTGAAGGAAACTTTACCTGTACCCTGTTTTTCGATATGGAAGGCCCGTTGTCCTTCGAATCGGTTAATACTCGTGAAAAAGCTAAGGATTTCTTTGAAAAATATTTCCCAAACATTCCCGAATTAGCTCCCGATTACCTTGATCAATACGAGAATAATCCGGTTGGTATTTTAGGTATTGTTCGTTGCGCTCCTTGGAATTACAAGAAAACACTTCTATTAGGCGATGCTTCCCATGCCATCGTTCCTTTTTATGGTCAAGGAATGAATAGTGGTTTTGAAGATTGTACAGCGTTACTGGAAATGATGGAAGAAATTGGCGAGGATTGGAACACCTTGATTCCTGAAATTGCCAAAAAACGGAAACCAAATGCTGACGCCATTGCTGATTTGGCGCTCTACAATTTCATTGAAATGAGGGATAAAACAGCAGATCCAAGATTTATTCTTCAAAAGAAAATGGAAGGTGAAATCCAAAAAAGACATCCTGAAAAATGGATTCCGCTTTATTCCATGGTTTCGTTCTCCCACATTCCTTATGCCGAAGCATGGAGAATTGGACAAGCCCATAATGAATTCATGCAAGAATTCCTCGATCTTCCGAATATTGAAAATCGGTGGAACGACGCAGACGTAGTAGAACTCATCGACCAAAAATTGGCAAATACCATCTTTTAATTTGTCAAAAAGACTTATTATGCCGAAAAAAGCCGACATTTTGTCGGCTTTTTCTTTGCGGTTACAGATTTGAATGAAAAAGTAAAAACGAGAAAATATGAATATGCAAAATTTCACCGAAAAGTCACAAATGGCTGTTCAGCAATCCATTGGAATTGCAGAAAATCTAGGACATCAGTCCTTGGAAAATGGCCACTTGTTAAAGGGAATCATGGAGGTGGATGAAACCGTACTTCCTTATTTCCTACAAAAAATTCAAGCCACCAAAGAACGGCTCATTTTGCCCTTAGATGCTCAATTAAAACGATATCCCAAGGTTGAAGGTGGCCAAGTTTTTGTGGGCAATTCGCTTTCCAAAACTTTTAAAAATGCTGAAGCCCACATGAAAAAAATGGGTGACCAGTTTGTTTCCTTGGAGCATTTGATTTTGGCTCTTTCTGAAAATACCGACGAGATCGGTCAATTAATGAAAGACATGGGATTGAAATTCCAACAGCTTCAATCGTGGATTTCAGAATTGCGGAAAGGAGCAAAAGTTACCGATGCCCATGCTGAAAACACCTACAATGCTTTAGGAAAATATGCCATTAACTTGAATGATATGGCAACGAAAGGGAAACTTGATCCCGTGATTGGTCGTGACGAAGAAATTCGACGGGTGATTCAAATTCTAGCCAGAAGAACGAAGAATAACCCGGTTCTGATTGGTGAACCTGGTGTGGGGAAAACTGCCATTGCCGAAGGGATTGCCTTTCGAATGATTCAAGGAGATGTTCCTGAAACGTTAAAAACGAAAACCGTTTATTCTCTGGATTTGGGAGCTTTGGTTGCTGGTGCGAAATACAAAGGTGAATTTGAAGAGCGATTAAAGGCCGTGGTGAACGAGGTAAAATCATCCGAAGGTGAAATCATTTTATTCATCGATGAAATTCATCAATTGGTTGGCGCCGGAAAAGGAGAAGGAGCCATGGATGCCGCTAATATTTTAAAGCCAGCTTTAGCTCGTGGCGAACTTCGTTCCATTGGGGCAACCACTTTGGCCGAGTACCAAAAATACATGGAAAGCGACAAAGCCTTGGAAAGACGCTTTCAAAAGGTGATGGTGGACGAACCGGATACACAGGATGCCATTGCAATTCTTCGTGGACTGAAAGAACGCTATGAAACCCACCATAAAGTTCGCATCAAGGATGAAGCGATCGTTGCCGCCGTTGAACTGAGTCAGCGATACATCAACGATCGATTTTTGCCTGACAAAGCGATCGATTTAATGGATGAAGCCGCTTCCCGTTTGAGGATTGAAATTGACTCTGTTCCCGAAGTTGTGGATGAATTGGAGCGAAAAGTGATGCAATTCGAAATTGAACGTGAAGCCATGAAAAGGGAAAACGATTTGGATCGCATCAAAGTTTTGGACAAAGAAATTGCTGATTTAAAGGAACAATCCAATGCTTTGAAAGCAAAGTGGAAGGCTGAAAAAGAATCGGTAGAAAAAATTCAATCGATCAAAGAAGAAATTGAACAATATAAATTAGAAGCCGATCAAGCAGAGCGAAGGGCGGAATACGGAAAAGTTGCGGAACTGCGATATGGTAAAATAAAAGAGGCCGAAGAAGCGCTTGCATTGGCCCAAACTCAACTTTCTTCGGCCCAAGATAGCGGAAGTCGAATGTTAAATGAAGAAGTAGGTGCCGAGGAAATTGCAGAAGTTGTTGCTCGCTGGACGGGCATTCCCGTGAACCGCATGTTGGAAAGCGAGCGCAATAAATTGCTTCACTTAGAAGATGAATTGAAAAAGAAAGTTGTTGGTCAATTTGAAGCCATTGAAGTGGTTGCCGATGCCGTTCGCCGAAATCGTGCTGGATTGCAAGACCCCAAACGTCCCATCGGCTCATTTTTGTTTCTTGGAAGTACCGGAGTTGGAAAAACCGAATTAGCTAAGGCTTTAGCATCTTTTCTTTTCAACGATGAAAATGCCATGGTTAGAATTGATATGAGTGAATACCAAGAAAAACACAGCGTTTCTCGATTGGTGGGAGCTCCTCCCGGATACGTGGGTTACGATGAAGGCGGACAATTAACCGAAGCGGTTCGACGGAAGCCCTACTCCGTTATTCTTTTGGATGAAATTGAAAAAGCTCATCCGGATGTTTTTAATATTCTTCTTCAAGTCTTGGACGACGGTCGATTAACCGATAACAAAGGAAGGGTGGCTAATTTTAAAAATACCATCGTCATCATGACCTCCAATTTGGGATCGCAAAAGATTCAAGAGAAGTTATTTGGCAAAGAGGGCCATGCTTTAGATGAATCCAAGGACGAATTGAAAGATGAAATGTTGGAAATTTTAAAGGGGCATCTTCGTCCGGAATTCATTAACCGAATTGACGAAGTGGTGGTATTTTCTCCATTAGGAAAATCAGAAATTCTTGGAATCGTTCGTATTCAAATGAATCAACTGGTGGACCAACTGGAAGCCATGGGGATTACGCTTGGATTTACCGAAGATGCTCTGCTAAAAATTGGAAGTTTAGGTTTTGACATTCAATATGGAGCCCGACCACTTAAAAGGGCCATCCAACGAAATGTATTAAATCCATTGAGCAAGGCCATATTGGCTGGAACAGTTACTTCTGAAAATCCGATTTTATTGACCACTTCCAAAGAGGGTGAATTGATTTTTGAGTAATAACATCGCTAAATTTTACGTTCTTGATCTTATGAAACACGTATTTCTCTTCCTTTCTATTCTTCTATCCATTTCGATAAATGAAGTATTCGCACAATCTCAAAAAGAAAAGAATATGGAATTGTTTCGCATGATGAATGATTATCGAAAATTGCATGGACTTTCGGCCATCAACTTGAATGAAAAACTTCAAGCGGTGGCCGAGGCCCACGCTTTGGATCTTGAAAAATATTACGATCCCACTCAAAAAAAATGCAATCTTCATTCTTGGTCAACTCATGGTAATTGGAGTTCTTGTTGTTATACCGATGATCATTCCAAGAAAGAATGCATGTGGAATAAACCCAAAGAAATTGCGAATTACAAGGGGAATGGTTTTGAAATAGCCTATTATTCTTCCGAACAGTTAACGCCTGAAAGGGCCTTAAACGGCTGGAAAAAAAGTCCGGGACACAACCAAGTTATTCTTCAAACAGGAAGTTGGAAATCCATTGATTTTAAGTCCGTTGGTGTGTTTATTAGCGAGCATTATGCTGTAATTTGGTTTGGGGTGGAATGAAAGCTAATTAAGCCTCTTTCATTTGGTGTTTTCTTGAATTCCCGTAAATGGCAACATTCAATTCAAAGCCAACTAAAATTACAAAACTGTTGATGTACAGCCACAACATGATGATGAGGAGGGTTCCTAGCGAACCATACAATTTATTATAAGTGCTGAAATGACTAACGTAATAACTAAATCCGGAACTGGTGATCCAAAACAAAAGGGTTGCTATCCAAGAGCCAGGACTGAAAAGATTCCATTTCGTGATGGTGCTTGGACCGAATCGATAAATAATTCCAAGAAGTAGCAAAATAATCCCTAAAACAATTCCTTTTTCCAAGAGCCAAAAGGCATACTTAACCATTTCAAAGGTTTTGGGAAATTTGTATTGGATCCATTCGGTAGCAATTCCTTCCAAAACCAAGGAAGAAAGACCTAGGATTACGGTTAATGAGAGAAGTAATAACAGGCCAGCGGCAATGAGACGCTTTCGAATCATTCCACGATTTTCAAATTGCCGATCCAATTTGTTGAAGGAATTCATCATGGCAAAAATGCCATTTGTGCTAAAAAAGAAGGCCAATAAAAGCCCAAAACCCGCTAATGCGCCTTGTTGATTTTGTAAAATATCTTCAATCGTATCTTTTACGGTAAGGAAAGCCGATTCCGGCAAAGCAAAACGCAACAACTCCATAAATCGAATTTCAAATCCAGAATACGGAACAAATGCCAACATCGTAAAAAAGAAGATGGTTGCCGGAAACAAGGCCATGAAAAAGTTAAAAGCAATGGCACTGGCTTTCATACTCATTTCATTGGAGTTGATTTGCTTCCATAGAATTTTTGCAACCAATCCCAAAGGAACATGTTTGAAAAATGGAATCTGAATGCCTCCCAACCAAGAGAAGAATGTTTTGATGGCGTTAATCATCCTTATTCAAAGTATGGATTTAATGCTTCCAAAAGAAAATCAGGAGCGACCATCGATTTTTTGGTTTCCTTGCTCACACATACCAAAATTACTTTAGCCGTTGAAACCAAAACATCATCCTTAAATAATTGATAGTCAAAACAAAAAGACCTTCGAGGTAAGGTGTTGATGGAGACCTCAATTCGAACCAAATCATCATAAAAAATGGGTTGAAGAAACTTGATGTTCATTTCTAAAACCGGTAGAAAAATTCCCATTTTTTCTACCTCCTTGTATTGAATACCCAATGAGCGCAAACAATCTACTCGAGCCACTTCCAAATATCGCGCATAGGCACCGTGGTACATCACACCCATTTGATCGGTATCGGCGTAGGCAACACGAAAAATAGTATCAAAGCGCACCATTAACGGTAAATTTTACGGCTAGAAAGCGCTTTGCGATATTTCTGTGCATTTTGATTGTGCTGTGATTCATTCTCGGCAAAATTATGGTATCCAGAAAAATCTTCTTTGGCGCACATGTAGATAAAGTTGTGTTTATTTAGATTTAGTACAGCTTCTAAATCCTCTATACTGGGAGTATTGATTGGACCTGGAGGTAATCCTTTGTATCGATAGGTATTGTAGGGTGAATTAACCTGAAGATCTTTTTCCCAAATTCTACGCAATTCAAAATTTCCTAGCGCAAATTTTACCGTTGGGTCGGCCTGCAACAACATTCCCTTATTCACTCGATTCCAATAAAGTCCAGCTACTTTTGGCTTCTCATCCGTTTTTATTGTTTCCTCATTCACAATGGAAGCCAATACGCTTACTTGTTCGATCGTTAATCCCAAATCTTTCGCCTTCTCTTTTCGTTCTGAAGTCCAAAATCGATCATACTCTTTTTTCATTCGTTTGATAAATCCCTCCGATGTGGTAGTCCAATACAACTCGTAGGTATTGGGTATGAAATAGGTTAAAAGATATGTAGAATTCATGCCAAATTTAGACCAAACGGTAGAATCCAACAGCCAATTCCGAAGTTCGTTGGAGTCGACCAGTGTTATTTTACCAATGGCCCCAGCCATATCAGAAAGGTTGCGGTATTTTACAAATGAAAATTTTACCGCATCCTGTTCTCCCGATTTAAGTTTACGCATGATTTTGGCCAAGCTATACTTACCCCGAAAAACATATCGCCCTGGTTTTACATGATCGGTGTAATTCATTTGTTCTGCCAACAACGTAAGATGCCACTCCTCCAATTCGGGAAAAATTTTGAGCAAACCTAATTTTACCTTTCCAAAATTTTCTTCGGGAAAAATGTATAGTACGTTGTTCTTTCCTTCCGTTGAAGCGGGTTGATGTTGATGGAGAAAAACAAAATAGCCCAAATACCCGCCCACAGATAAACCTAGAGCTAAAATGACTATCAACAATCGGAAAATTCGCTTCATTTTTTTCGAGTTAAAGAATCCAACAAGCGTACTACTTCATTGAAATCAATGGTTTTACCATGAACAATAGAGTTTGAATCAATAACCACGTACGTGGGTAAAGATCGAACCCCATAAGTTTTGACTGCGGAAGAATTCCATCGTTGCAGATCGGAAACCTGGGTCCAAGTCATTTTTTTAGTGGCGATTTCCCGCGTCCAATTTTCCTTTGAATCATCCAAACTTATGCCAATAAAATCAACACCCTTTGATCTAAATTTTTCTTCTGCCTTTTTTACTCTCGGAAAATCTTTATTACAAGGTTCACACCATGATGCCCAAAAATCGATGACTTTGAAACCACCCGTAACCATTTCAATGGAAACCAAAGAATCTTGAGGATTTTTCAGGCTTAAAGCGGGTAATTTACCGCCAATCGTCACTTTTTCATCATTCCTCAATCCTTCAACTTCCCTTTTCAAAGGTTGAATAAATTGATTCAACATGGCGATGTACCGGTGTTTCGGATGTTGTTTCGAAAAACTAGCAATAAATTTTTCAAAAGTTCCCAAATCTTCTTTTTCAGCTAAGGAAAAATCAAAAAGTTGGGTAAATGCATAGAATCCAACCAAATCATGGGGATGAGTTACCAAAAAACTAGAAAGGTAATCTTTCATGTTTTTTCTTTCCCGATCGGCTAAATCTACTGTGGTTGAATCCGTTCTTTTGGCATAAATCAAACTTTTTCCATACCAATAACCGGTGCTATCCGAAATTCGTTGAATTGATTTTGAATTTACACCACTTAAAAATTCCGTTTGGAACGGAAAAGTAGCATAATTTAATTTTAATTGAATTGGTTCTTCATCTGGAACAATGGTTAGACCTAAATCTTTACCTGAAATGGTAATTCGGTAAAAATCGTAGGAAGTAAAAGCCCCTTGATTCAATACGAATTTGCTCGACGAGTCAATATTGGCTGAGTCGATGATAATAAATTGATTGCCTTCGGAAAGTTCGAGAAGGTAAACAGTTTTCCCTTTTCCACCGACAACGCTTCCTTCAATGCGATAGCGATTTTCGTTGAAAGAGGAACAGCTAACTAAACTCCAGATGAACCCCAAGACAATGATATACCTCATCCCAATAACTTCTGCAATATGGCCGAGGCTTTTTTAGGGTCGGCTTTACCTTTGGATTTTTTCATCAAATCTCCCATGAACAAACCGAGTACTCCTTTTTTACCCGATTGATATTCAGCAACTTTATCGGGCCAAGCTTCAAGTACTTCTTTAGCGATGGATTCAAGGAAATCATCGTTTGATTCTTGTATGATGTCTTTTTCAATGGCGATGGATTCGGGTGATTTCTCAGAGTCTTTCAATAATTCTGGAAATACCTGCATGCTTGCTGCCGTAAATGAAATTTTTCCTGAATCTACCAAGGCAATGAGTTCAGCCAACTTTTTAGGAGATAGGTTTAATCCGTTCCAATCCAAGGCCTCTTCGTTTAAATATCCTTTTACTGGTCCTAAAATCCAGTTTGCAGCCGCTTTAGCGGCAACATTTTGGGCGATAACCTCCGAAAAATATCGGGCAGTCTCTTTGCTATCGGTTAAGTTTCGAGCATCGTAATCGCTCAATCCTAATTCTTTGGTGAATTTAGCAAACAGTTCCCGAGGTAGAGCAGGCATGTTTGCTTTGATTTTTTCAATTGCATCTGCCTTTACGCGAAATGGCGGCAAATCAGGTTCTGGAAAATAACGATAATCGTTAGCCGCCTCTTTAGAACGCAAAGAAAACGTGGTTCCCGCAGTGGCGTCAAATGAACGTGTTTCAGATGTAAATGATTCTCCAGCCTCAAGTAAATCGATTTGACGCTTGATTTCAAACTCAATAGCACGTTGAACATTGCGAATGGAATTCATGTTTTTCACCTCCACCTTTGTTCCAAATTCCAAAGCACCTTTCTTCATGACAGAAATGTTTGCATCACAACGCAACGAACCTTCCTCCATGTTTCCGTCGCAGATATCAAGGTAACGAACCAATTTTCTAACTTCAGTCAAATAAGCGTATGCGTCCTCCGCAGAACGAAGATCTGGTTCAGATACCATCTCTAAAAGGGGAACACCACAACGATTGAAATCGACCAAAGAATCCATGGGGTCTTTATCGTGCATGCTTTTGCCTGCATCTTCTTCCAAGTGAATTCGGGTAATTCCAATCACTTTATCGCCCTCTTTGGTTTCTATGATAATCGAACCTTGCGTACAGATGGGAGTTTTGTCTTGTGTAATTTGGTAACCTTTGGGCAAATCGGCATAAAAGTAGTTTTTTCGAGCGAATCCATTGTACTCATTGATGGTACAATTCGTTGCAATCCCCAATTTTATTCCAAACTCCATGGCTTGTTTGTTGAAATAGGGTAATGTTCCTGGATGCCCTAAAGTAATAGGTGAAACCAACGTATTGGGATCAGCACCGTACTCGGCAGCTTCAAAACTGTAAGCCTTCGACTTGGTAAGCAATTGAATGTGGACTTCCAATCCAATGACTGCTTGATATTGATCGTATTTGCTCATAAATTACTTTCCTAAACGTTTAACTTCTTCAACCAAGGCATCCTTGTAGTTCATGTTTTTTCCACCTGCATTGGCCAATTGAGGAGTACCTCCTCCTCCACCCTGCAGCATCGGCCCCCACGCTTTGATCAAAGCATTGGCTTGATTTCCAGAATCTGTTCCGCAACCAACAATGACCTGACATTTGCCTTCCTCTTTAGCGTGAAGAACAACAACCCAATCTGATTGGGATTGAATAATGGATTGAACGGTATTTTTTGCAAAGGCAGTGAAAGAAAAATCAATTTCTTCAAAAACGAGGTTCAATCCATTTTGTTGAGTAACTTTTTTCAACAAATCGTTTCCTAAGAAATGGGACAAACTTTTTTGTTGTTGTTCCAACTGATTTTGAAGATTTTTTTGCTCTTGAAAAAGATTGGAAATGGCGAGAATTGGATCTTTTGGTGACTTTAAGGCCTGCACCAATTGATCAGCCAATTGAGCTTTTTCTTGGAGTAATCGAGTTGCGGAGTCGTGAGTAACGGCTTCAATTCTTCGAACTCCAGCGGCAACGGATCCCTCAGAAACAATTTGGAATAAACGTATATCACGGGTATTTTTTACGTGTGTGCCGCCGCACAATTCCACAGAATAGTTTGGATCGAAAGTAATAACCCTCACTTCATTTCCGTACTTTTCTCCAAACAGTGCCATAGCGCCCGATTTAACTGCTTCGTCAAAAGAAACGTTTCGTTTTTCATCCAATGGTATGGCTGCGGCTATTTTTTCATTTACTTCGTTTTCAATGGTTTGAAGCAATTGATCGGAAACTTTTTCGAAGTGAGAAAAGTCGAAACGCAATTTGTCGGAAGAAACCAAAGAACCTTTTTGTTCAACGTGTTTGCCCAAATGTGCTCGAAGTGCAGCGTGCAACAAGTGAGTAGCGCTGTGATGAGCAGAAGTTCCTGCCCTTCGGTCGTTATCTACAATGGCATGAAACGATTGGGCAGGATCAAGAGGAAGCTGATTTACAACGTGAACAATTAAATCGTTCTCCTTTTTGGTATCTAATACGATGATTTCCTCGGAGTCATTAACCAAAATACCACGATCACCTAACTGTCCACCGCTTTCTGCATAAAACGGAGTTGTATCTAAAACCACATGGTAAATGGGTTTATCCTTGATGGTTTGTGTTCTATACTTTACAATTTTAGACGTTGACTTCAAGGTGTCGTACCCAACAAATTCTACCCTTACTTCCTCAGATACCATGTTCCAGTCTCCTTGACCAACCACAGCATCGGCTTTGGAACGAGCACGTTGGGCGGCCAATTCTTTTTGGAAACCTTCCTCATCCAATTTCACTCCTTTTTCTTGAGCGATCAAGTTGGTTAAGTCGATGGGAAATCCAAAAGTGTCGTAAAGTTCAAAGGCAAAATGTCCGTCAATTTCTTGAACTTTCTTGCCTTCAAAATACTGATCGATGAGTTTCAGTCCGTTGGAAAGTGTACGTAAAAAGGCGTTTTCTTCCTCTAAGATGATTCGTGCGATGAAATCTTTCTGGCCTTGGATGCTCGGGTACAAGTCCTCGAAATAGTTGGCCAGAATTCCAACCAATTGATGTAAAAAGGGGGTTTGGAAACCAAGGAAGGAATATCCATACCGAACAGCACGACGAAGGATACGACGGCAAACGTATCCGGCTTTATTGTTGGAAGGTAAGGTGCCGTCGGCAATGATAAAGGTCACGGCCCGAATGTGGTCGGCAGCTACGCGCATGGCAATATCAACCGACTCGTTGCTGCCGTATTTCAAACCCGAATTGCGTTCCAACTCTTGAATGATCGGCATGAAAATATCGGTATCGTAATTGGAGGTTTTATTTTGCAACACCCGAACCAATCGCTCCAATCCCATTCCAGTATCGACGTGTTGCGCTGGAAGCTTTTCCAAGGAACCGTCGGCCAAGCGATTGAATTCCATGAAAACGTTGTTCCAAATTTCAATAACCAGGGGGTGATCGTTGTTTACCCAACGGGCGCCATCTCCTTGATTTCGTTCATTTTCGGGTCGGTTATCGAAATGGATTTCGGAACAAGGTCCACATGGCCCGGTTGCTCCCATTTCCCAAAAATTATCTTTTTTGTTGCAACGAAGAATTCGGTCGGCCGGCAAAATTTTGCTCCAAATTTCAAAAGCTTCTTCGTCGGCCGGAAGGCCATCGGCCTCATCTCCTCCAAA
>JAIYBD010000085.1 GCA_027488715.1 Bacteroidota bacterium
ACTAGGGTACTGACTGTTTTGGAAACCAATCTTGGAGATGCTACCCAATCAGCCATTGCAAAAGATTGGGCTAGAAAATTAGACCAAAACATTGAATATGCATTCGAACTGCTTGGGGCATTTCAGAGGGGAATTAGGTTTGAAGGATAAAAACAAATGTTGTGTTTATTTCCTAAATTTAGTGCTAAACCAAGCGCCAAAAATCGCCCTTTAAAGGGTCAGGAGAGGCGAATTTGCTAAGATTTGTGAAAAATTTAGCAACGGTTTTAGCAACGGTCAAAAGAAAAGCCATTGATACTCAATGGCTTAACTCCGCAAAATGCGGTCCGGACGGGACTCGAACCCGCGACCCCATGCGTGACAGGCATGTATTCTAACCAACTGAACTACCGGACCGTGGTTTAGGGTGGTGCAAAAATACAATCACATTGTGTTTCTGCAAACTTTTTTTTAAAATTTTCTTGTTTATCCTACAAATGAAGCCATTTCTTTCGGCTAACCTTTCCGTTATCAATCACTTCAATGAAATAAACTCCTGAAGAAAAATTGTCCAAAACAATTTCAGTTTGACCTGCAGGTACCCCCATCTCCCGAACAATTGCCCCCATGCCGTTGATAACTCGCAAAGATTTTGAACAAAAAAAAAAAAAAGCTACCGTCAATGAACCACCGGAAGAAGGATTCGGATAAACCATCCAACCTTCATCTTCGGCCGTCTCTTGGATCCCAATGCCGTAACCCCTGCTCGCTACAAAATCAGAGTAACTCGAAAAACTGCCGCAATAATCGTTTGGATTAAACGGACGAATTCTCCAAAAATAAGTTCGTCCTTCAGTAAGGTTCCAACCCGTATAAAGGTAAGTCGTGTCGTTAACTACGGTTTCAAATACCGGATTCGTGAATGAAATCGAAGTGCTTAGCTGCAATAAGTACTGGCTGGCATTGGGAGTAGAGGTCCAACGAAAGCGAGCGAAATTTCTTGGAATATTAACAGTGCCTGCCGGAGGATATACCCCAACACTTGCCATGGCCCCTTTTTTCGGATTCATCGGTGCTGGCCAAACGGTAAAGTTCGCCCTAAAATTATCCAAAGTGTAACGCATGGTGCTTATTTGCTGATTCGAAAATCGATTCTGACATGCATCACTGGAATAACTCATGTACAACGTGCCATCAGGGCGGTACGCATCCCCGTTGAAATCTCTCTGTGAGCCTCTGTATGGACATCCCCAACGATTACCAATGAAATCTGCTTCCGTGTCGCAAAAACGATCACCAGCAGTTCCGCAATTGGCACGTCGTCGTCCGTTGGTGGTATCGTTGGGATTTCTTGTTACCAATTCACTCCCCGGAGATGTAGGGAATCCAGACGTCCCGTCAAAAGGGTGGGGAAGAGCTAAATAGTGTCCCATTTCATGGGTTAATGTGGTCCCTTCAACACATCCGGTACTTAATACAATACCTCCCCTTGCTCGAGGGTTTGGTCCTGGACCAGAACCAGGGAAGTAGGCATATCCGCACAAACCCAAAGCGGAAATGTCGCATATGTACAAATTGCAAACATCGTTACGGTTGTATCCACGCATCATTTGATCGGCAACCGTTTGATCGTTAATGCTGTAGTAAACGGAATTGTAAATGGGTTGTGGCGGCTCAATCATGTAAAAACGAATGTTGGTAGAATCGAAACGATTGTTCAACTCGCACAACATGTTTAATATTCGGGTATTGTTTACCATTCCAGATCCATCGTTGTTCCCAATAGCAAATATCTTCAACGGTACGTATTTGATGTTTTCTGGATTTGGATAGTTCCAACGCAAACTGGTATCAATGGCATCAATCATTTCCCAATACGAAGCCGTAGGTACCGTTCCGCAATTGCGATTATCAAGATTTTGGGCGTTCAAAAAAGACGTGGCAAATAACAAAAAGCCAACAAACAAATTTCTCATGCTTCAAAAATAAGCGAAAACCTAGAAAATGCGTGATTTGAGGAAAGGAATTATTTCAACTGGGTAGAAATTACATTTCCTCTGCATCAACCCGTTCAGCGTGATGGACTCCTTTTACCTGCATCAGCTTCCGAATAATTTGATTAATGATGGAAGTATCTTTCGCATACAAGAAAATGGTGCCATCAAAGGTGCCATCGTGAGAGAAAATCTTCATGGAACGCATGTTGATTTTGAAATCGCTAGTAACAACTTTGGTAATGCCTTGAATGATTCCAATTTCATCAATTCCTTCAACCCGAATTCCAACCAAGAACAAGATTTCCTGACTGCTTCCCCATTTCGATTTTACTACTTTGTAACCAAACTTTGCCAAAAGGGAAGGAGCATGATCACAATTAACCCGATGGACCTCAATGTAATCGGTTCCGATAAATCCAAATATGTTATCTCCAGGGATGGGGTGGCAACAACTAGCTAAACGGTACTCCAATCGAGAAATGGTATCGTCTAAAACCAACAAATCGTCATTAACCCCTTTGTTCGAGTTGATGAATGCCTCAAAATTTTCAGTGGCCTTAGTCGAAATTTCTTTTTTGTTTTTTCCCCTTTGTTTGATGGATTTTTTGATATCTTCAGGAGTGATTTGTCCTTCAGAAAGCTTTTGATAGAATTCTAAAGTTGTGGTAGTTCCCAACCGATTTTGAAGAAAAAGCAACAAATGTTCGTCCATTTCAACCTTCAACTGACGAAGAATGGCCAACAATTTTTCATGTCCACGGGTCGATAGTTCCTGAGCTTTTTCTTTTAGGAAGTTTTTAATGTTGGATTTCGCGCGGTGGGTTTTAACGAAATTCAACCAATCGTAACTGGGTTCTTGAATGTTTGACGTTAAGATTTCAACCTGATCTCCAGTGTGCAAGACGTGGCTGAGTGGAACCAATTTGTGGTTAATTTTTGCTCCAATGCATTTCATTCCAATTTGCGTGTGAATTTCAAAAGCAAAATCGAGGGCCGTCGTTCCTTGGGGCATAGTGATTAAATCACCCTTGGGCGTAAAAACAAAAATGTCGTGAGCGAACAAATTGGTTTTGAAATCGTCGATGAATTCCAAAGCATTTGGAGAAGGATCTTCGAGAACCTGCCGCACTTTGTTCAACCAATCTTCGAAAGCGCGATCGGCCGCCGCCGCTCCGGTGTCTTTGTACTTCCAATGGGCGGCCAATCCTTTTTCAGCCACTTCATCCATCCGTTTGCTGCGAATCTGAACCTCTACCCATCGCCCTTTCGGCGTCATCACCGTGGTGTGGATGGACTCGTAGCCATTGCTTTTTGGAACGGTAATCCAATCCCGGGTGCGTTTGGGGTTGGGCGTGTACAAATCGGTAATCAATGAATACACCCGTAAACAATCTGCTTTTTCGGTGTCTATCGGTGCATCTAAAATGATTCGAATGGCAAAAATGTCGTAAACCTGATCAAATGAAATGTTTTGTTTGATGATTTTCTGTCGAATGGAATACACCGATTTCATCCGCGCTTTGATTTGATAGGAAAATCCCATTTGATCCAATTGCTTTTTTACCGGATCTGTCACGTAACGAATAAAACGATCACGGGCCTTTTTTGAATCAGCCAGTTTCATTTCAATGTCCTTGTATATTTCGGGCTGGGTGTATTTAAGCGATAAATCTTCCAGTTCTGATTTAATGTTGAATAATCCCAATCGATGGGCGAGGGGAGCGTAAACGTAGGAGGTCTCGGAACAAATTTTAAGCTGTTTCTCTTTGGCCATGGATCCGAGGGTTCGCATGTTGTGAAGTCGATCGGCAATTTTGATCAACACCACCCGAACGTCATCGGCCATGGTGAGTAGCATCTTTTTAAAATTTTCTGCTTGTTTACTCACCGTTTGTTCAGAGAACTCAGAAATTTTGGTCAGCCCATCTACGATTTTTGCTACCGTTTTTCCGAATTCCATTTCTAAATCCTTCAGAGAAATATCGGTATCTTCCACCACATCATGCAGTAGTGCAGCGATGATGGAGGTGGTACCAAGGCCCAATTCTTTGGAAACGATCTTGGCAACAGCCAAGGGATGAAGGATGTAGGGCTCTCCACTTTTACGACGCATTTCTTTATGAGCGTCGGCGGCCATTTCAAAAGCTTTTCGAATTTGCTTTCTTTCGGCAACGGTGGTATTCGAACGGCAACTGCGCAACAAATCGGAGTAAGCCGAAAGGATGATTTTTTTTTCTTTATTTTCGTCGAAGGGTGGCATGATGCAAATTTAGTCACTATATTTGCACCCCGTTAAGGTTTTCTTTAACGGAATGCGGGTGTGGCGTAATTGGTAGCCGCGCTAGACTTAGGATCTAGTGCCTCACGGCGTGGGGGTTCGAGTCCCTCCACCCGCACTAATCGGGCCCTGAAAACAGGGCCCTTGTTATTTAAGAACAAAATTTTAGAATTGTGAATATTCAACTTATCGACTCAGGAAATCTGGAAAAGAAGTTAACCATTACTTTGGAACCTGCTGATTATCAACCTGCTTACGAAAGCGGTTTAAAGAAATTGAAAAATACGGTAGCCATGCCAGGATTCCGAAAAGGGATGGTACCTGCCGGCATGGTTAAAAAAATGTACGGCACCCAAGTTCTCTTGGATGAGTTGAACAAAGTGGTTCAAAATTCGGTGGATCAGTATTTGAACGAAAACCAAATTAAATTTTTTGGCGGTCCAATGCCGGATAGCATGTTGGATGGCGAAATCACAGCCGACCGAACCTACGAACTTTCCTTCTCTTTGGGAATTCAACCTGAAATTAAAGCTGATTTTCCTTCGTCTCAATCTAGATATAAATTGATTCCCGCAGAATCGACCATTCAAGAGTACGTTGAAAATCTTCAAAAACAACATTTCCACGGTTCTTATCCTGAGGTTGCAGAAGCCGACGATACCATTTTCGCCGGTTTAAAGCAATTGGATGAAAATAACAATCCGATGGAAGGTGGATTGCTTTCTTTTTGTTCTTTCAAGCCATCGGAATTGAAAGATAAAAAATTGGTAAAAGAATTTACCGGTGCTGTAAAAAGCCACGTTACTGTGGTTGATTTAGTTGCCATGTTTGGTTCGATCGAAGCTGCTGCAGAAAAAATGCAAAAAGGTGGAGATCAATTGCCAGAAATTGGTACATCTATGGAATTGACTGTTCGTTCCATTTTGCGTGAAGGATTGCATGAAATCAATCAGGAATTATTCGATCACGTTTATGGTGAAGGAGTCATCACATCGGAAGAAGATTTCATGGCTCGAATCAAAGATGAAATTGGAGTTGGCATGGAAACTGAAGCTAACGCACATTTCTTCCGTGAGGTATTTGAAGCCATCTACCAAAAAACTTCGTTTGAATTGCCGGAAGCTTTTCTTCAACGTTGGTTGAAAGAAAATTCAAAATCTGAAATCAAAGAAGGTGAATTCGATGCTTATTTCGAAGGTTTCAAAGAAGATATGCGTCGTAATTTGGTGTTGGAGTCGCTTTTGGCAGCCAATAAAGTTCAAATTACCTACGACGATTTGAATCAAGAAGCCGAGCGTTATGTTCGTCAATATTTTGCGCAATACGGCATGATGGATTTGGAGCCTGGCATGTTGCGCAAACAAGCTGATGATTTGATGCAAAATGAGCGCTTTTACAACCAAGCTGTGGAAAATGCCAAGAATCGCTATTTCGCGGATTTGTGCATGAAATTCGTTCAGCCGGAAGATCAAGAAATTCCTTACGAAGAGTTCAAAAAATTAACCGAGTCTAAATAAATCTCCTTACTTTTGGATCATGGATTTTGGTAAAGAATTTAGAAATTATGCGGTAAAGCATCAAGGCATTACCAGCTTGTATGTTGATCAATTCATCACGTCTTCGATTGTTGGAATGACCCCGAACGTTATTGAAGAACGTCCCATGAATATCGTTGCAATGGATGTATTCTCACGTTTGATGATGGATCGCATCATCTTCTTGGGAGTTCCCATTTACGATCAAGTGGCTAATATTGTTCAAGCTCAGTTGTTGTTCTTGGAAAGTACAGATTCTTCCCGCGACATTCAATTGTACATCAATAGCCCTGGAGGTTCGGTTTACGCAGGACTTGGCATCTACGATACCATGCAATTTGTTGCTCCTGATGTTGCCACGATTTGTACCGGTATGGCAGCTTCCATGGGTGCAGTTTTGATGTGTGCCGGAGTGAAAGGAAAACGTACTGCTTTGAAACATAGCCGAATCATGATTCACCAACCTTTGGGTGGAGCTCAAGGTCAGGCCAGTGATATCGAAATTACTCACCGGGAAATTCAAAAGCTCAAAAACGAATTGTACCAAATCATTGCCGATCACAGCGGTCAGCCTTTCGATAAGGTTTGGGCCGATTCAGATCGAGATTACTGGATGATTGCCCAGGAAGCCAAGGAATATGGCATGGTCGATGAAGTTCTCGAGCGAACCACGAAACGTTAATGTTCATTCGCCCCGCTCCAACGGGGCGATTCTTTTTTACGTCAATTTCTTATGTCAAAAAATAACGCTACGCATTGTTCATTCTGTGGACGAAGCAAAAACGAAACGGATTTACTGATTACGGGCATGGATGCTCATATTTGTGGAGATTGCATCGAGCAAGCCAGTAAAATCATTTTGGAAGAAAAGGTGGCTCATTCCGGAAAGGGAAATAAAAAGAGCAAACATCAAGATATTCCCAAACCAACAGCCATCAAATTCTACCTTGACCAATACGTTATTGGACAAGAAAAGGCCAAAAAAGTATTGTCGGTAGCAGTGTATAATCATTTGAAGCGTATCAGTCAATCAACTGAAAATCAGGATGTAGAAATTGAAAAGTCGAATGTGCTTTTCATTGGCGAAACGGGAACAGGTAAAACTTTATTGGCTCGAACCATCGCCAAAATGTTGGATGTTCCGTTTTGTATCGCTGATGCTACAGTTTTTACCGAAGCGGGTTATGTTGGTGAAGACGTTGAAAGTATTTTAACTCGATTGCTTCAAGCGGCCGATTACGATTTGGAAGCAGCAGAGCGCGGTATCGTTTTTATTGATGAAATTGATAAAATTGCTCGAAAATCAGATAATCCATCCATCACTCGTGATGTTTCGGGAGAAGGTGTCCAACAAGCCTTATTGAAAATGTTGGAAGGAACGGTGGTGAATGTTCCACCTCAAGGGGGGAGAAAACACCCCGATCAGAAATATATTCAGGTGAATACCAAGAATGTGCTCTTCATTTGTGGAGGAGCATTTGACGGAATTGAAAAGCACATTGCCAAGCGGATGCGTACCCAAACCATTGGTTTTAAATCGGAAGGCGACAATAAACTGAAATCGAAGAAACTTATTCAATATGCTTCGCATTCGGATGCGAAGGCTTTTGGCTTGATTCCCGAATTATTGGGCCGTTTACCGGTTATGGCCACCTTGCTTCCCTTGGATGAAGAAATTTTGATGCGAATTTTAACAGAACCTAAAAATGCAATCACCAAGCAGTACCAAAAAATGTTTGAGATGGAAGGTTCAGAATTGGTCTTTGAAGAAGGAGCACTTCAGTTTTTAGTGAAAAAATCGCTGGAATTAAAACTAGGAGCCCGTGGTTTGCGTTCGATGATAGAAGCCATACTTCTTGATTTGATGTTTGACCATCCTGAAGGTAAAACCATCATAACAGGTCAGTATGCCGAAGAGAAATTTAATCAATCATCGTACGCACCTCTGAAATCCGCCAGTTAATGAACATTACCATTGTAAGTACCACCAGTAGAAAAGGATCTAAAACACTGGAATTATCTGTTTTTATTCAAGATTTATTTCGCCGAAAAGGATTGGATGTTCAAATTTTAGATCTTCAGCATTTACCGGAAGACTTTTTCACCTCAGTGTTGTATCGTTCTCCAAAATCTGATTCTTTCCAAGGAATTCAAGAACTGGTGACTGCTACGGATAAATTTTTATTCATCATTCCAGAGTACAACTGTTCATTTCCAGGTGTTTTAAAATCCTTTGTTGATGCGTTGGATTTCCCCAAAAGTTTTCGAGGTAAAAAAGGGGGAATGATTGGGCTTTCAGATGGAACCCAAGGTGCTACCGTGGCGATGAGTCATTTTTCGGACATCTTGAATTACCTAGGAGTGACGTTAGTGCCCAGTCGACCACGGTTGATTAACATTGGTCAACATTTTTACGATGGAACCATGCATCAAGAGATTTATACCCAGCACATCGAAAGGACATTGGACGAGTTAATCGCTTTGTAACCAGCGTTTCGCTAAATTTTTTGTATTGAAATTTTCGAGCCACATTTCACTTTCGGGATGTGGCTTTTTCGTGGTTGAAAGTTGGGACATCCATTGTGCGGCCCCTTCCACATCGAGGGGAGAAACCACGGTTGCGCAGGGGCCCGCAGTTTCTTCCAAACAACTACCCGATGCTACCAAAAGCGGAGTGCCTGAGGCAATGCTTTCTAATACAGGAATTCCGAATCCTTCAAATTTGCTGGGATAACAACTTCCCAAGGAAGACTGGTAAATGGCCGGTAAATCGGCAAAATGCGCGTTGTTTACAAAAACTACTTGATTGGAAATTCCCAATTCTTGTGCGAGTTTCTGCAAAAAATCTTGATATTTGGTCTTCTTTCCAAAGAAAGCTAAGGACAAAGCTGTTCCGGATTTTTTCAGCGCCCGAATGGAAAGTTCGCCATTTTTTCGTTCCTCAACGGTCCCTACTTGTACCAAAAATTGATTAGGTTGGAGTCCGTATTTTTCACAAACTCCTTGTTTTTCATCTTCGGTCACTGCGGAATAAAACATGGCTTCGCAGTTTTGTCCAATCACGTCAATTTTTTGGGGATCGGCGTGAAAGAATTCGATGAGATCGTTTTTTGTTTGGGTAGAAACGCAAATGATTCGATCAGCTCTTTTGATGGTTCGAAGGGTTTTTATTTTGTAGATGGTTCGGTCGATCCAAGGAAATAAATGCGGAAATCTGTACCAAATAACGTCGTGAATGGTCACCCAATACGGGATCCCTTTGGGTTTGTGTCCGAGGGGTAATTCGTTGGATAAACCCCAATACACGTCGCACCCATTTGTTGCTATTTCATCTGCAAAGCCAATGGTGCGTTTTAGATTTCCACCTTTTAAGAAAACCACATGAAATCGAGGGTGAGATAAAAAATTAGGGGCGAATTTTGGAGTTTTGGGAAGGAAACAAATGATTTGAAGCTCAGGATCTGCATCCAAAAGTGCTTGAATAACCAAACGAGAGTAATTCCCCAATCCGGAATGATTGAAGAATGCTCTTTTGCCATCCAACCCAATGATCATGGATTATACTTGAACTCCGTGATCCCGTAAAGCATCGTTGAGGGAGGTTTTTTTATCGGTACTTTCTTTACGTTGACCGATGATCAAAGCGCAAGGAACCTGGTACGTTCCGGCTTCAAATTCTTTGGGAATGCTACCGGGAATTACAACCGAACGAGGAGGTACGTATCCCTTATATTCGATGGCCTCTTTTGAAGTTACATCGATAATTTTAGTGCTAGCGGTAATGGTTACTCCTGCTCCTAAAACGGCTTCTTCACCGATAACTGCTCCTTCCACCACAATACAACGCGAACCGATGAAACAATTGTCTTCAATGATGACCGGAGTTGCCTGAACAGGTTCTAGAACTCCTCCAATTCCAACGCCACCAGAGAGGTGTACATTTTTTCCAATTTGAGCGCATGATCCAACGGTGGCCCAAGTGTCGACCATAGTTCCAGAATCAACGTAGGCTCCAATGTTCACATAGGAGGGCATGAGAATAACTCCGGGAGCAACGAAACTTCCGTAACGTGCAACCGCATGTGGAACTACACGAATTCCCAACTCGGCATAATTGGATTTTAATGCCATTTTATCGTGAAATTCCATTGGCCCGGCGTGAAGGGTTTCCATTTGCCGAATTCCGAAATAAAGGATGACTGCTTTTTTTACCCAATCGTGAGCTTTCCAATTTCCATCGATTTTTTCAGCCGTGCGAAGTCGGCCTTTGTCCAATTCTTCGATGACCCATTCGATGGCTTGTTTGGTTTCAATTTCTTGAACAAGTACTCGGTTTTCCCAAGCATTTTCAATGATTTGTTGCATATTACAGGGCTGGAAATTGGTTGGGGTTGGATTCGGAAATCATTTCATAAATGGCTTCAACCACATCATCAACCGATGGTTTGGAGAAATAATCGCCGTCCGTGGCATAAGCGGGACGATGCTCTTTTGCTGTGATGGTTAGGGGTTTGCTATCTAGGTATTGGTAACCGTTTTGTTCTTCCAAAACTTGTTGAAGGATATAAGCACTTGCTCCACCGGGAACATCTTCATCAAGAACTACCAATCGATTGGTGTTCTTTAAAGATTCCACAATTTTGTGGTTGATATCGAATGGAATAAGGGTTTGAACGTCGATCAACTCAACGGAGATTCCAGCTTCTGCCAGGGTTTTGGCAGCATCTTGGGCAATTCGAACACAGGAGCCATAAGTTACAAGGGTAACATCAGAACCGTTGAGTATGGTTTCGGGAACGCCAAGGGGTAAAGTAAAGGTGGCGAAATTATCGGGCATTCTTTCTTTCAAACGATATCCGTTTAGGCATTCAACAACCAAGGCTGGGGCATCGCTTTGAAGAAGGGTATTGTAAAATCCCATGGCTTGAACCATGTTTCGAGGAACGCAAACAAAAATTCCGCGCAAAGAATGAAGGATCATTCCCATGGGGCTACCAGAGTGCCAAACACCTTCAAGGCGGTGGCCACGAGTACGAATGATGAGGGGTGATTTTTGGCCACCGTAACTGCGGTAATATAGGGTGGCTAAATCGTCACTCATGATTTGCAAAGCATAGAGTAAATAATCAAGGTATTGGATTTCAACCAGTGGGCGAAGTCCGCGCATCGCAGCACCCAACCCTTGACCTAAAATGGTCATTTCACGAATGCCGGTATCGGTTACTCGAAGTTCTCCAAATTTTTCTTGAAGGCCCATGAATCCTTGGTTCACGTCGCCAATCTTTCCAACATCCTCGCCGATTGCAAAGAATTGGGGGTGTGTTTCGAGGTAATGCTCGAAGGCTTTGTTCAACACCTCGTATCCATTAAGGGTAGGAGAGGAGGAAGAATATTCGGGTTTGATTTCGGGAACCAATAAAGGATTTTTGGAAGTGTCGGAATACAACTTTGAGCTGAATTTATCGAACATGATATTTTTCCGATCATCCAACCATGCTTCTAAAGCGGCACGTTGGGGGGATGATTCGCCTCGGGTTTGGAATAAGCTTTTACGAACCGCGTTGAAAATATCCTTTTGGATGGGATCGATGGTGGTTGAAAGTGCGGAAGCATTGGCCAAAACAAGGTCTTTCTTAGGGGTTACTTCAGCAAATTGCTGAAGAAGATCTAACGCTTGTTTAAGCGGCTCGTCGACGGTTTTGCGGAAAGCCGCCCAAGCGTCTTTCTGAGCTTTTTTAACGGTTTCAATGGCGGCTTTTTCGATTTCATCGAGTTGTTCATCGGTCGCCAATTGAACTTCAAGCATCCATTTTCTCATTTGTGCAATGCCATCGAATTCGGCTTCCCATTCCAAACGTTCTTTGGATTTGTAACGTTCGTGGGAGCCGGACGTGGAATGGCCTTGTG
This sequence comes from Bacteroidota bacterium, assembly GCA_027488715.1. Classification (GTDB taxonomy): domain Bacteria; phylum Bacteroidota; class Bacteroidia; order UBA7662; family CANHCV01; genus CANHCV01. The sequence continues at coordinate 11,697 of JAIYBD010000085.1, forward strand.
GCTGAGTAACTTCAGTGATGTGAAAAACAGCCGGAGTATGGGTGGTTCGAATTTTATCGACGCCTTTTTGGTACATTTGAACCAAGGCTGGGTAGTCCCAACCGCGGGCGGTATAAATATCGACACCGGCTTTTTCTTCGGTGGAGTTGAATCCGGACAGGATTTCTCCCATGTTTTCTTTGGTGGTTTGGTATTTGGCAGGAACCGAAATTCCGTACCCATCGTCCCAAACGTTTACGGCAAGGGGCACTTGAAGGACGCCTGCTGCGTTGATGGTTTCCCAAAAATGTCCTTCCGATGCAGATGCATTTCCGATGGTAACGAAGGAAACTTCATCTCCATTTTTAGAAAATTGAGTGAATGAATTTAATTCTGGAAGATTTCGGTATAGTTTTGATGCGTAAGCAATTCCAAGCGAACGTCCCATTTGTCCAGCCGTTGGAGAAATGTCGATGGTAGAATGATAGTCGTCGGTTAGGTTTTTGAAAGAGCCATCGGTATTCAGAAAACGGGTGCCGAAGTGTCCGTTCATCATTCGGCCGGCCGATGCGGGTTCGAGATTCACATCGGGAACGGCGTAAAGTTGGGTAAAGAATTCGAGAACGTTGGACATTCCAAGAGCGAACATGAGGGTTTGGTCGCGGTAATATCCGGAACGTATATCGCCTTTTTTGAAAGCTTTGGATAGAGCAATTTGTGCAATTTCTTTTCCATCTCCAAAAATTCCGAATTTCGCTTTCCCTGTGAGAACTTCTTTTCTTCCTAGAAGTGAAGCTTGTCGACTCTCACAAGCGATTCGATAGTCATTTAAGATTTCTTTGCGGAAATCTTCTTCATTTTTTTGCAACTTTGCTTCCGTCATAACGTTTCAAAAAGATGCACAAAAATACGAAAATAATGCCCCGAATTCTTTCTTTTTTCCTTCTATTTTCTCCTTTGGTTTTCCTGTCTTTTTTTCAAGGAAAGAAAGATAATGGTCTTCTTTTTGAAGAAAATTTGATTCAATTGAACGATGTTCGATCGGGTAAAAAGGTTCCTGCAATTTTTCGTTTTAAAAATGTTTCGAATGTTCCAATTCTTATTCAAGAAGTAAAGCCAAATTGCGGATGTACAGTTGCGAAATATCCCAAAGCTCCTATCAGACCTGGTGAAAATGGTGAAATTAAAGCCATTTACGATTCTTACAAACAGCACGGGTATAATCAGAAATTTATTTCGGTAAAGACTTCGTTTTCTTCAGAACCGATTGTCTTGACAATTCGAGTTAATGTTGATGGATAACAAGGTAATCTGATTAATTTTGCACATGCATTTGAAGTCCATTTTTAATACTCTTTTGGTTTTAATGATTCCGTTGGTGGGTTTATGTCAATACCATGAATATGGTTTTGGATATGGAGCTGCCAATTACAAAGGAGATTTAGTATTTAGTGGAGTATTAATTCAAGAGACGCATTCTTTGTTTGAAGGAAACTATAAAAAGTTTAATCCAGATTCAAGATTTAGAAAAAAAGCATTTTTAAGGTATTACACTGTTTCTGGAGCAGATTCCAATTACGCTGGCGGTTATTCTCGTGACTATTTAACCAGGGAAAAACGCAATCTATCTTTTTTTTCGAATTGCATTGATGCAGGGGTTGGATTCGAATTTAATTTGATTGAAGGAAAATTTCGATTTTTAGATAATAATTATTACCACCGATTTTACGGAGGTTTTTCGACAGGTTTGATGTATTTCGAACCTCAAACTACTTTTCAAGGTAAGCGGTACAAACTTCGTCAAATTCAAACTGAATCTGAAGATTATTTACCGGTTACTTTGATTTTTCCATTCGCCTTAGGATGGGAAACGGAAGTGTCGAAAAATTTGAGTTATGGAATTGAGTTAAGTTATCAATTTACCTTAACGGATCGATTGGATGATGTATCTGGATTTTATGCCGATATGAATGATCTTAGGCGAAGAGGTGGAGCAGAGGCAGTTTTTCTTTCTTACCGAATGCACGAAAGTAGTTATCCCGATTTATCGACCGGTTTTATCACCAAAAATAATCGTCCAAATTCGCGAAGAGGCGACCCAAACGATCGAGATGGAGTTCTGATGCTTAAACTTTATGTTCAATTTGGAGGTTGGGACCCATTGAAACGGTATTAATTTTATCTTTACCAAAATTTTATACATGAACGCTTTGTTAAAAGGAAAAAAAGGAATCATTTTTGGAGCATTAGATCCGAACTCCATTGCTTGGAAAGTTGCTCAAAAATGTCATGAACAAGGAGCAACATTTGTTCTTACCAATGCCCCAATTGCTCTTCGCATGGGGAAAATTAATGAATTGGCAGAAGAAACTGGTTCAACCGTTATTGGTGCTGATGCCACTTCTTTGGAAGATTTAGAAAATCTCTTTACCCAATCTCAAGAAATCTTGGGAGGTAAAATTGATTTTGTATTGCACTCCATTGGAATGTCGCCCAACGTTCGAAAAGGAAAGCATTACACCGAAACCGATTACGATAATTATCACAAAACCATGGACATTTCTGCCATGTCGTTTCACCGTGTGATGCAATCAGCTAAGAAATTGGATGCCCTTTCACACGGAGCTTCGGTTTTGGCTTTAAGCTACATCGCAGCCCAACGTGTTTTCCCAGATTACAACGATATGGCCGATGCGAAATCACTTTTGGAAAGCATCGGAAGAAGTTTTGGGTACCATTTTGGAAAATCTAACGGCGTTCGTGTGAATACCATCAGCCAATCTCCAACCCGCACAACGGCTGGTCAAGGTGTTAAAGGATTTGATGCCTTTTACGAATATGCCGATAGAATGTCGCCACTTGGTAATGCCGATGCTGATTCATGTGCCGATTATTGCGTGGTCATGTTTTCAGATCTTACACGCATGGTAACCATGCAGAATTTATTCCACGATGGTGGATTTTCATTCACAGGTGTTTCTACCGAAGTCATGGAAATGGTAGCGAAATCTGCCGAATGACATCTAAATCAAACAAAATTAAAAAAGGGGGCATCCGCCCCCTTTTTTAATGGATTCGATCCATCATTTTTGCGGAAATACCGACCACCCATTTTTTGGGCAGAATTCGGATAAGTAGCGTTAGAAAATTATTCATGAAGCCATCTACCACTGTCATGGTTCCTCGCTGCATCGCTTGGTATCCCTTTAGTGCAACGGGAGCAGCGGGAACCCATTTCATGAATTTTCCACTCGCCAATTGGCTATCCTGAAGATTGGCCGCAGAGACAAATCCGGTGTCGGTAGGACCGGGACATAAACAGCTAACGGAGACACCGGCATCTTTCCATTCAAAATGCAAAGCTTCAGAGAAAGAAAGTACAAACGACTTCGAAGCGCAGTAAACGCCCATTTTTGGCCCGGGTTGAAAGGCGGCAATGGAGGCAATATTTAAAATTTTTCCTCCACCGTTGGCTAACATTTTCTTTCCAAATAAATGGCAAAGCTCTACCAAACTAATCATGTTGAGTTGCATCATAGAGGTCTGGGTATTCAATTCGATTTCATCGAATCTTCCGAAAGCTCCATAACCGGCATTGTTGATCAATTCGGTTATTTTCCATCCGTTTTTTTCGCAGTGATCAAACAAAATTTTAGCAGAGCCTGGAACACCAAGATCCAAACAAACCGATTCAACTTCGTGTCCTTGGCTTCGAAAATCGGTAACGACCTTTTCGAGTTTTTGAGCATTTCTGCCATGAAGGATGACCTTCTTTTTTTCTTGAAGGGCGAGTTTTGCAAAGTGCAATCCTAACCCTGAGTTAGAACCTGTAATTAATATCATGTCGTGATTCATATTATTCTCCTTGATCGATAAAGTACGTTATTCCCGAAACAACAATGGGGCCTTTCGGTTTTTCATGGGGGAAATTAATCGCCCGTTTTCCATTTTGTTGAGCGATAGTTCTTATTTCGTAAAAGCAATAACCTTCTTTCTCTTTAGCTACCACAAATTCTTTATCGTTCATTTGAAGAACGGATGAATTTTGAATGACGGTTTGACTTGTTTGTTTAGAAAATATGGTTGCTTTTACCGTAGTGCCAGGGATCAGGTCGTCATTCTCTTGAAGCAAATGAGCATGAATCTTCGCTGATCGTTCCTCGGTTCCTACGGTAGGTGCCAGAAGATGTACTTTGGCTTTTTTGATCTCCGTTGATCCGGGAATGGAAAATTCAACGTTATCACCCACTGAAATGGAGCTTAAATCGGAAATGTATACCGAAAGTTCCAGGTGTAAATGGTCGGGTTGAATGATTTCATACAAAGTATTTTCTGAAGAAATAAATTGACCGGGTTTGACCAAAATACTTCCGATGATGCCATCAACTGGACTTTTAATGAGGATAGATTTTGAAATAGGGGAGGTGAGGACTTTTTGAGGATTTAGTCCCAATAGTTGAAAATTCGCTTCTAGCGATTCTTTCTCAGCCTTGATTTGTTGGAACTCAGATTCCAATTGGTCGAAGTCTCGCTCGGAAATTGATTGTTTTTCCAAGAGTTGTTTGCCTCGCTCGAATTGTTTCTGCAAGACCGAAAATTTTTGGCCAACTTGTTTGTAATCCTTCTGCCACTCAATAATCTTGGGATGTTCAATTTCGCAGAGAACACTTCCTTTTTTCACTTTATCGCCGGTATAGTAGTACATTTTTCGGATGTACGCATCGGTTTTTGCGGTCACCGCAAATAAACTTTGTGGGGGTGCTTCAATGGTTCCAGAAACCACAATTTCATTTGAAAAATTTTGAACCTGAAGAGGGGCAGTTTCGATGCCTAAAGCCACTTCTTGTTCTGAACTCAACGAAATATATTTGGAAACTGATTTTGAATTTGCCTCGGTTTCGGTCTTCTTTTCTCCACATGAAATGGTGAGGAAGCACAGGATATAAAGGATGTTTTTCATTGCGTTAAAAATTGGTTTTGAAGAATAAGTAATCCCATTCGGGTTTTCGTTTCTTGAATCATTTTTTCGTTTTCCCAAAAAGTTTGGTACAACTGAGATTGTTCTAAAAAGGACTTATTTCCTACGGATTGATTGTTTTTTATCCAATTCAAAAGATCTTTTTGATCGGTATTCATCATTTCAAGTGCCTTGAAATAGTTCTTTTTTTCTAATTCAATTTGATTTAGATTGATTTGAAGCTCAGCATTTTTACTTTTAATTTCTTGGGAATAATTTTCCATTTCCTGTTGGTATTCTAAGGAGGCCTTGGTTTTTTCCCGTTGAAGATGCGCATAATTCAATGGAACTTTTAAACCAGCAACGAATCCGAAATATCCGGGAACGCTTTCCAATTGTTGCTGGAAAGCACCAACATAAGGCGATGGAATTTTTTGGTGTTGAAGGTAATCTAGTTGATTTTGAAAACTTGTTTCAATGTTTCCTTTTGGTTGATTGAAAATGCTGGCCAATTCCTTTTTGATGGGTTCATCCAACAGATTCCATTTCTCTATTCCTGATTGAATTTCAACCTGTGCGTAAAGCTCGATGCTTTTCTTCAAGGAAACGAGTTGTTGCGAAAATCGATTTTCTTCTTGAATGATTTTTTGAAGTTGCTGATTCACCACCCATAATTCCCAATTTGCGGAATAACCCGATTTAGTTTGCTGTTGGAGCTGTACTTTCCAATTAGTCATCATCTCTTTTTGATTGGAAATGATTTCCTTAAATCGCTCAGATTGAACATACAGCCAAATGAATTCCCGAAGTTCGAGGGTAAGTTCTTTGATCAGAATTTGATTCTCGATGTTCGTTCGTTTTCCTTGGGTTTGCACCCATTTCTTAAGGGAGTTCTTCTGCCAAATCCCTTCGAATGATTGAGAGATGGTGAAAAAATAATCCCAATTCGAGGCATTGATTTGTCCTTGCTGAAGGTTGAAATCGGTCGTTGGTAAATTCCAGGTTTGCTTGCTTTGAATCCGAAGAATTTCTTCGTTGAGAAGGGCAGATTTTATTCGACCGTGGTTGGTGATCATGGAATCTACCAGCGCTTGCTGAGAAATTTGGGCGCTTGCGCCAAACATCACCAAGGCAAGCGCAAAGGTTAAGGCTAGATTACTCCGTTTCATCTTTTAAAATTTTGCTCATGAGAGCAGGTAAAACCAAAAGGGTGAGCAACGTGGCCGAAATCAATCCACCAATCACAACCGTGGCTAGGGGCTTTTGCACCTCAGCTCCAGCCGAAGTGGAAAGGGCCATAGGTAGAAATCCCAGCGAAGCTACCATGGCGGTCATAAGTACCGGACGCAATCGGCTTTGAGCTGCTTCTTGAATGGCTAATCTTAATGGTTTTTTGTCGTGAATGAGTTCAATTGCTCTGGTTACTAAAACAATTCCATTCAATACCGCCACTCCAAAAAGAGCGATGAATCCGATTCCTGCCGAAATCGAAAAGGGCATTCCTCTCAAATACAACGCAGCTACACCTCCAATCGCAGAAAGGGGTACGGCAGTGAACACCAAAATGGCTGGACGAATTTGGTGGAAAGCGAAATATAAAAAGATGATGATGAGGCCCAATGCAATAGGAACCACAATTTGCAATCGTTTGCTGGCAGCTTTTAAATTCTCAAACTGACCTCCGTATTCTATGTGATAACCGCTGGGCAAGGAAAGATCTGTATTAACCTTTTTCTGAATGGATTCTACCAATTTTTCAACGTCGGTACCGCGCACATTTACACCAATGGCGATGCGTTTTTTGGTATTTTCCCTCGTAATGAGCATGGGTCCAACGGTTTCTTTTTCCCGGGCGACGGCACTGAGGGGGACAAGGATTCCGCTTTCGTTGCGAAGAGGGATATTTTGCCAGCGAAAGTTTTGTTTTAATTCGGGATCCAATCGAACTACCCATTCAAATCGACGCTCACCTTCGTAAACGGGAGAAATCATTTGACCGGCAAAAGCGGTTTTAACGGCCTCATTGACTTGCTGTTGCGATATTCCCCAATAGGAAAGTAACTCTGGATTAGCCTCGAT